>JASHQJ010000015.1 GCA_030037595.1 Candidatus Binataceae bacterium | reverse complement strand
AGGTCTCACTTTCGACGGCGCGGGCGAGCTGTGGCTCTCGAATCAAGGCACCAGTGAAATCGTCGAAATCACTCAGGATCACCTCGCGACCAGCGCCAGCCCAACCCGCACACAATCATCACCGCGACCGTTCTCGAATCCCCGGTAGGCCTCGCTTTCGACGATAGGGGGGACTGTGGGGCTCGGACTACAGCGATAACTCGTAATGCTGTCACCTCGATTCAGCTTGAGGCGGGCGGCGCACAGAAGCCAACGGTTCTTCTCACATCTGATGGAAGCGGGAGCCTCGATGGCCCGTTTGCCCTGAGGTTCAACCGCCAGGGCAACCCCTGGGTTGGAAACGTCATTGACTCCCTCTTGGACTTCGGCACACAGGTTGAGTTTTCGCCGAGCTAGCTTGCATCGAACGGCAGCCCGACTCCAATCGTGACAATTACCTCCGTCGCAGTCGGTGCAACGAACAGCCTGGACGTACCCACTGGCTTGGCCTTCGACCGAGGCAACAATCGATGTGTGGCGAATTTCCGCAGCGACAACAGTGGCAGCCTGGCGAAATTCACGTCTAAACAGCTCGCCACCGGCGGAGCAGTGACACCCAATGTTTTCCTGGACTCGAACTCAACGGGGACCAAATATAAGCAATCCTGGGCTCATCGCCTTTGGTCGTCGATCAAGTTCTAGGGGCGGAGAACGGCCGCGTGCTCCGCGCGCTTCGAGTCACCGCCAAGGAGAGGCAGAAGCGGAGAGGTCCACGCGTCGGCTCACGCGGCCGGGAGGAAAGGGGGAAGAGACAGGTGGATTCGCCTAGTGAGCGCTCTTGGCGCAGCAGTCCTTGTACACCCTGCCCGAGCCACAACGACATGGGGCATTCGGATTTGGATTCTGCGCCATAAAGTCACCTCCGGCAGGGAAATTGCGAAGAAACCAGCGCAAACCTTGTGCCGCGCTGCCTGGACGCGGTTCGTCAAACGAACCTGGCGTTTTCCGAACATTTCGGCAGAGTCGACGCGGTGTGCTTCCTAGCCGATTCGTGAAATATGAAGCAATTCCTGCAAGGCGAAGTGCGGCATTAGTCGCATACGCACTGCGAACATAGCCGCGCCTGCTGCGCGCTGGTAAAGCTGAGCACATTCGCCGGTCCGCCGAAGGAATTTGCCACGCCGATGCGTTGCGTAGCGCCCGGCAACGATCCTAGCGAGCTTGGCGATCCGGCGCTTTGGGCGACGCCGGGAGAGCCGAAGGTGTTCGCTGCACCGGCATTCTGGTTCGCGCCCGGTAGCCCGGGGAAGTTATTGGCCGCGCCGATTCCGCCCGCGACTCCATAGGATGGCGGCCGGAACGAGTTGTAGCTCACGCACGCGCCGCTCGCGCTTTGCTCGGCACTTGCATAGCCGGAGGAAGTGACGGTGCCCATCCAATGCGTGGGAGTGCCGGGTCCGGAGCATGAGCAATTGAATGTCCGCGCACCCGGAGTCGAGTAGGCCGCCGGCGCCGTCGGAATTGCGATCGGACTCGGGGCCACCGCGGTGCTGATCGGCGCGGGCAACTGCGCAGGCGGGCTCGGCGGCAGGGGCGGCACAACCAGCGGATTCGCCGGCGGAAGCTGCGCGTATCCGATTCCCAGCGCCAGTATCAGCAGACATGACGGCGCGAGCACAGCAAGGAATCGGAGCGCCTTGATCGCTCGCATATGCGGTCGGATTGGTGATTCGTCGAAGAAACGCACTCTCATCGCTGCTGCGCGTCTAGAATCGCGAATACCACGGCGACTGATGCGGGTCATGCAGCTCGAAGTTGATGTTGAAGCGATCGAGCAGCGTGCCCTCGGCGTGCCAAAGCGCGAGGCGCGCGTTCTCGAGGCCGACGTCGGCCTGAACTTCGTTGCCCTGCGCGGTCACCAGGTTGCTTTGGTACTGCAAGAGCTGATTGGTTGTTGCGGTGCCGATTCTGAACTCGACGCCCACGTCATGCAGGCTTTCCTCGGCGTAGGAGGTTGCCTCCTTGGTCGATTCGACTTGCTGCACGTATGCAGACAGGTTGGCGAGCGCGCTCTTCACCTGGAGCGCGGCCTGGTAGAGCGCCTGGCGATACTGGAGGCGCGTTGAATTCAGTGAAATGCGGGCCTGCGCGAGGGCAGCTTGGGGCGCGGAGTTATCCAGCGGCATCGAGAAACCGATCACTGCTGCGTAATCGTAAAATGAAAAGTTGAACATGCTGTTCAGCGAAGTTCCGTAGTCGCCACCGAACGGCAACTCAGCCGCGTTGTTGTGGCCGGGCGGCACGGTAGGTCCGGAAGGATCAAAGCAGTTCGCATAAGTGGGCACGCTGATGGTCGCGGTGCATTTCGAGTTGCCTGCTTCCGAGGTTATGCCGAACTGGGTGCCGAGGTTGAGCTGCGGCAGCATCTGATTCTCAGCATACTTGACCTGGATAACCGCGGCCCGAATCGACTCGCGCATCCCGGCCAGGGCGGGACTGTAGTTGAGCATCTGCTTGAAGGCGGCGTCGTCGGTCTCCGCGGCTTCCTGGCCTGTGTTGGGCGCGTCGGCGGGTTCGATCACCTGCGCGAGAAGGGCATTACCCGGGTTGAAGCCAACATCCTGGCGGATCGTGGTTTCGGCCACATCGACGCCCGCCTGTGCAGCTTGAACATTGGCACGGGCGGTCGCTGCCGCGGATAGCGCCTCGGTCAGATTTACCGGCGCCATCATGCCGTGGTTCACGTTGGCGCGATTCACCCGCACCAGGTCGAGGTTGAACTTGAGCGCCTCCTGCTGGACCTTGAGGTTTTCCTCGGCCATGACCACGCCCCAATAATCATTGCCGATGCGCTGGACGAAATCGTTGATCGACGACGAATAGTTCCATTGAGCAGTGCGCTGTGCCGACTCGGCGAGGCGAACCTGTATCGTCGCGAACTGCCAGCCGAAATTTTGGAGCAGCGGCTGCGACAGCGACATGACGATTTCTGGAGTGTAAACAGGGTTGACGGGACTGAAACTGGTGTTGGTCAGCTCACGATTGTTGTTGAAAGTGACACCCAGCGTTCCATTTGTGCTGGAGAGGACCTTGCTCAGGCCGAAGTTCCAGTCGTACATCTTCTGCACGATCGCGACGCTGCCCGGGTTCTGGAACGGCGAGGACACCGGAGTGGCCTGCTTCTGAACGTCGATCTGCGAGCTCACCTGCGGATCGAAGACCGCATTGGCCGCCTTGACGCTCTCCGTCGATGCGACCGGGTCGAGCGCGACGGCAGCCAAACCTGGATTGTTCTTCAGCGCCAGATAGATGGTTTCTTTGAGGCTGAGCTTTAGCGACTGGTTGTCTTCCGCGCTTCTGAATTCATCGTGCGGCAGTCCGACGTATGATGGTTGCCATTGGCGAGCGAACATCTTGGGCAGCGAAAGAATAGGGCTGCTTTCGTAAGGTGCGCCTGCTTGCGGCTTGACGGGAGCGACAACGTCGGGCGGCGATATCTGTTCGCCGATCGAGGGAAAGCTCTGGCTGGTGGCGGGTTGCGTTTGCGCGAACACAGAACCGCCCGCCCCCGCTACCAGGAAGATGGTGGCCGCGGCCAGCAGAAAACGGCAGCGGGGGCGCATCGATCCGAAGTTATAAAAACCGATTGCGTGACTATTCGCCTGATCCTTTGATCGTCTCATCGCTCCTCATCTTTCGCGGACAAAACTACGGTTCGACGCGATCCATTTTCGATAGACGCCAACCAGCCGGTGAAGTTTCCGTTCCAACCGGTTAACGGTGATTCGCGAAAAAGCGCCAAAATTCGGGAGATGTGAAGATTTGCGGGAGAATTATCAGGCGTGAGCCGCACTCGGTGCCCAAAACTATGGCACCTCGATTGCACCGGGTTTCGGTGCGCAAAGTCCCCCGAGGTGGAATGAGATGGATGCGGCGAACGGAGAACTCGCCGCGGCGCCAGCGCGCCGCGATCGTACTGGCCGGTGGTGATGGAGCGCGTCTCCGCTCGCTGACCCGATTTATCGTTGGACACGAAATCCCTAAACAGTTCTGCTCGATTGCCGGCAACAGGACGCTGCTCGAGGATACCCTGAACCGTATCGTGATTGCGGTCCCAATTGAACGGACCGCGATAGTCGTCAACCGCCCGTACTACTACCGCGGGTTGCTCGCGGGCGCCGCGCCAAGGCTTGCCGAGCAGCCAAGCAATCGCGGCGCGGCGACCGCTATCTTATTCGGTTTACGGCATCTGGCCGATCTCGGACGCGATGCGACCGTGGCGATCTTTCCCTCGTATCACTTCATCGGCAACGACGACGTGTTCATGAGCCAGGTTACGCGGGCGTTCGAGACGATCGAGGAATTTCCGCAGCTATGCATTGCCCTCGGCGTCAACCCACCGCCGTCGAGACCGCCTACGGATGGATCAAGCCGGAAACGCAGGTGTGTCGGCGGGGCGGCCGGATCTTAAGCGCGTGAATCGATTCTGGGAAAAACCAACTGCCGCGGTCGCCGACAATCTCTACCGCATCGGATGCCTCTGGAACAGCTTTATCCTGGTCGCGTCGGTCGCGGTGCTGCACACGATGTTCGCCGAGTTTGCGACCCAGCTCTATTGCACCTTCAACGGGGTAGTTGGCCGCGACGCTTTCCGGCCTGGACGCATCAGCGGCAGAGCGCGCGTATCGCAAACTTCTGGATCTGGGGTTCTCCGAGCAAATCCTCGCGCAGTGCCGGTCCAACTCGCGGTGCTCGAGCTCGAGAATTGCCAGTGGAGCGACCTCGGCGCGGGTCCTCGACGTGGGTCAGGAGCCTGAAGCGCCATGCGCGATGGTTGGACGAGTTCATCGCGGCCGCAGCAGCGGCCGCAGTGCACTAACGATCGGCGGGCTTCGATAGAATCGCCACGGACGACGGCGGCATCAGGATGTGCCGCTCTCCAATCGTCCCGCTTGATGACGAGGCCAACAGAACCTCGAGCGTCGATGCGTCCTCGCGCAACGGTAGTTGCTGGCTCAAATCGGCGAAATTGCACACGACAAGCGTTCTCCCGCGCCGCATCGAGAGCCATCGCGCCACCTCGTCGAATTCGATCGACGTGTGTTCGAGCGGCGGATCGCATAAACCCGGCGTGCGATGCCGTAACGCGATCAGGCTCCGGTACCAGTCGAGGATCTCGCGATGTGGCTCCTGGTCGCGCTCGTCCCAGTTCAGCTTCGAGCGCATGAACGTCTCGACCGCCTGCGGATCGGGTACTTTCTCAGGATCGTCGATAAAATGCGCGAACTCTTTTCGTCGTCCGTCGCGAACCGCCGCGGCGAGCTTCGGGTCGCGATAGTCAACGAAGTATTGAAACGGGCTCGACGCCGCCCATTCTTCGCCTTGGAAAATCAGCGGGATATAAGGCGAGGTGATGAGGATCGCCGCCGCAATCTTGAGATGCTCCGGCGAGACGAGATAACCAAGCCGCTCGCCTCTCGCACGATTGCCTACCTGGTCGTGATTCTGGATGCACACCACGAAACGATCGCCCGTCAGGCCGCGCACTGGTCTTCCATGAGCGCGTCTTCTGAACTTCGATCGATTCCCGTTGTACACAAAGACGTTAAAAAGCGCCTTCGCGATGTTGCCGAGTGAGCCAAAATCTTCGTAGTAGCCCGACCGCTCGCCAGTCAGGAACGCGTGTATCGCATGATGAAAGTCGTCGCTCCACTCCGCGTCGAGGCCGTAGCCGCCGGCCTCCGGCGCGGTAACGATGCGCGGCTGATTCAGATCGCTCTCGGCGATAACCGCGAGCGGCCGCCCGAGTTGCGCGCTGTGCGCATGAACCTCTGCCGCGAGCTGCTCCAGGAAGTGGATCGCCGACGCATCGAAGATCGCGTGAACCGCATCGAGCCTGAGCGCGTCGAAGTGATAATCGCGTGTCCACATGAGCGCGTTGTCACACAAGAAACGCCGGACCTCGTCGCTGCCCGCATCGTCGAGGTTGATCGCGCCGCCCCACGGCGTTTTGTAGCGATTCGTATGGTAGGGGCCGTACTGCTGGAGGAAGTTGCCGCTCGGCCCGAGATGGTTGTAAACGACATCGAGGATCGCGCCGAGCCCGGCCGCGTGACATGCATCGACCAGACGCTTCAAGCCGTCGGGTCCGCCGTACGCATGATGAGGCGCCCACAAATCCACGCCGTCGTATCCCCATCCGCGCTCGCCTTCGAACTCCGCCACCGGCATCACCTCGAGGTGCGTGATGCCGAGATCCTTCAGGTAGCTAAGCCGCTCGATTGCGCCGTCAAAGGTGCCGCTCTTGCTGAACGTGCCGATGTGACATTCGTAAATCACCGCGGAGCCTAGCGGCGGCTGGCGCCATCCAGCGTCGGTCCACTTAAATCGCGTGTGATCTACGGGACGTGAGAAGCCGAACGGGCCCTCGGGCTGCGACGGCGAGCGTGGATCGGGCCGCGGCTCGCCGCCATCGATACTGAACCCATAATCGGCGCGCGCGAGTGGTTCATTCAGCTCGACCGACCACCATCCGTCGTCCTCCGCGCGCATCTCGACTCTCTCGATGGATGTAACCAGCGCGACAGTCCGTGCGAAGGGCGCCCACACGCGACGATTCATTACTCAGGCAGTCTCGCGCGAGAGCATCGCGACCGGAAATCGCCGGAGGAGTTCCGCGATTGCTATCGGCCCTGTGTCGTAAGTCCCACCGGTAAGATGATTCGTCCAGTTGCCTTCCGACAGCGTGAGCGCGGTGCCATGCCATTCGCCGGCGAGCTTCACCACGAGGCGCGGCGCCACGGCGAGCACCGAGCTGGCGCGCGAAAATGCGATGACGTGATCTGAACGTCGGCCGCGTTTGCGCATCGGATGAAAGTCCGCGTCGGTGCCGAACCACTCGGGATGGCGCCCGCGAAGCGCGAGGACCTGCTTGATAAGCCAGAGCTTCGGTAGTCCTTCGCCGGCGCGTTCCATCACCTGCTCCGGCGTCGCTCCATCGAGTTGCTTCAACAGCGCGCGGCGGGATTCGAAATCTACCGGCCGCCGATTGTCGGGATCGACGAGTGAGAAATCCCACAACTCGCATCCCTGGTAGAAATCGGGCACGCCCGGCGCGGTGAGCTTGATCAGAGTCTGCGTCAGCGAATTGACGCGACCGGGCTCGACGATCCCAGCGACGAAGTCGTCGAGCGAGCGGCGAAAGGCGCCGTCCTCGTACAACTTCTCGATAAAGTTGCGCACCGCGGACTCGTATTGTTCATTCTGATCGGTCCACGAGGTGTAAATCTTCGCTTCGCGCATCGCCTTCTCGGCGTATGCGAGCATCCGCTCCTCTTCAATTGGCCAGGCGCCGACCAGATTTTGATAGAGGTGATACTCGAAGTTGCGGTCCGGATACTCGCGCGTTCGATACTGCTGATTCATCTCCGCCCACTCCCTGACCTTCGCATGCCAGAGCTCGGGCAGCTCCGACAGCACGAAGAGGCGCGCCCGCACATCTTCGCTGCGCTTGGTGTCGTGGGTCGAGGTCGCGAGCATCGTGCGTGGCCACTTTTTCTGAATCTCGCGGCACCACTGATAAAATGCTGCAGGCGTGGTCGCGAACGTGGCCGGATCGCCGCCGACATCGTTGAGCGCGATCATACGGTTGAAGCTGTAGAAGGCGGTATCCTCGAGGCCCTTCGCCATCACTGCCGCAGCGACCTGCTGAAAGCGCATCGCGAACTCGACCGCGGTCTGATTTTCAACGCGGAGCCTTAGGATCTCGCCGAGGAAATCGAACAAGCGCGGATCGAGATCCGGCCGATAGGCCTTTGCCGCCGTAATCGAATCGAGGATGAGCCGTTCGTCCTCGGGCGCGATTTCGCGCAGCTCGCGTGCGTACGTCCGATACACGTTGAGACACGCGAGGGCCGCGCGCAGAACTTCGTGCACGTCGTGGCGCGAGTAGTCGCGATGGTTGATATCGGCCTCGCACACGTCGAGGAATTGCGCGGTGAGACGGTTGATATCGCTACCCAGCGACCCACGCATCGCGAGCTGCTTCTTGGCGCGCACCATCGCACCCAAGTCAGCAGCCTCGCCGGTGAAGTCGCGATAGATCGAAGTCATCGGCTCCGCGCCCGCAGGATCCACCAGCACGCGGCCGACCGGTTCATGAAGTCGTAGCCGGTCGTTCCGTCCACCGGCCACGAATGGCGCAGGCGCTCGCCGCCGCACAGTATTTTCTCCGCCACGATCCAGGCCTTAGGACAAGCGTTCCTGAGACGCTGAAGATATCCGAAAGGATCGCGCAGTCCGTCGGGATGGTCGACCCGAAGGCCGGTGAGCCGGCCCTCGGAAACCCACTTCAGGATGAGCTGATGCGTGAGGTCAAAGACCTGGACGTTCTCCATCCTGAGTCCGACGAGAGTCGTGATATCGAAAAATCGACGATAACCGAGGTCGCGCGCCGCCATCCGCCAGGGCGCGAGGCGATAGTTCTGCGCCTCCAGCACTTCGTGCAGCTGGCTTCTGTCGGAGCTTATCTGCGAGAGGGCCTTATCGATCGCGCTGGCCGCGCCAGGATCCTCTTCGAGCAGCCGGTGCAGAATCATGCTGAAGATCTTGCGATCGCGGTGACGCCGCACGATCGTCGCACGATCAGTTGACGCCGCCGATGGAAGCTCTCCGAAGGCATCGGCGAGGTAGGAGATCCGATCGTTCTGATAGATTTGCCCCGCGGCTAAAAGAACGAAGCGCAGCGATCGCGGCCCGAGCGGAAACAAGCGGTCGCCTACTTTTACCATAAAC
This sequence comes from Candidatus Binataceae bacterium, assembly GCA_030037595.1. GTDB lineage: Bacteria > Desulfobacterota > Binatia > Binatales > Binataceae > JASHPB01. The sequence goes on along the minus strand of JASHQJ010000015.1, from coordinate 990 downwards.
GAATCGCCTTCGCGCACGATGCTGAGCTTGCCGGTGCTTAGCAGCGCTCCGTACTGATCCTCCAGCACCGGCATCAGCACCATGTTGTGTAGCCTGCGCTCAGGCGGTTCCCAATCGACATCGAAGAAGGCGGCGTATGGACTCGACGGTCCGTTCTCCAGCACGTCCCACCACCACGGATTCTCGCGCCCAGTGATCGCCATGTGATTCGGCACGATGTCGAGCATCTGGCCCATGCCGTTTGTCTCGAGCTCCTGGGTGAGGCGATCGAGGCCGAGTGCGCCGCCCAGCTCCTCGTTTACTCGCGAATGGTTGACGACGTCGTAGCCGTGCATGCTGCCGGCGGCAGCCTGCAGGTAGGGCGAGCAATAGAGATGATCGATTCCGAGTTCCTTGAGGTAAGGAATCAGATGCGTCGCCGCGTCGAAATCGAACTTACTGTTGAGTTGAACTCGGTAAGTTGAGGATGGTTCGTGCGGCACTGCTGGTCACCACTGTTAGATGTCTGCGGTCGAAGGACTGAGAAGGGAGTCGGAGCTAACGAGCAATAGAAGAGCCAAGCATCATTCGAAAAAATCCACGTGTTTTCGCGACCTTCGCCGTCTTATCGTCAGGAAAAATTTTCAGCCTTACCGGCGAGTTCGATTAGCCGCTGGGCTTATAGGTTTGAGAAATCCAAGCAAGTGGCCATTGTTCCTGCCAAATAGTGCTAATCAAAGCGTTGATCTGAGAATGATTCAGCGGTGAAGCATGCACTTGCCATATCGACATCCTGAAGTAATCAATTGACAAGCTCAAACAGTGGAAGCGCGGCTCCAAAGTCTATGCAGAAATGCGCAGACTCGGACTGTCGGAACTAGATGCAGCGTTGGCTGCCAGGGTGAACCAACGCTGGTGGTCGCGTGCTGCCAAGCTGGTTCACGTCGGACTTACCTCCCGCTACTACGACCGACTGGGAGTTCCCCGACTTGCCCACTAACCTCAACCTTC
>JASHQJ010000014.1 GCA_030037595.1 Candidatus Binataceae bacterium | reverse complement strand
GGGCGGCCAGATCGCTTTCATAGCTCCCGACGCTACGGGCAAGAGCACTCTCTTTCGCTACGTTGACGGCGAGCTTTCTTGCGCCGCGCGAATCGGCGCGCCTACTGCGGACGGCAACCTGATTCGCGAGTTCAATTTTGGCAGCGCCGAGATGACACCCGACGGCGAACTCGCCTTCCTCGGTCTCGTCGACGGTGGCCTGTTCGATCCGGCCAAGCGCCGCTTCACGCTCATGATTACCGACAGCCAGGGAACGATTCACGAGGTCGCGAGCGCGGGCGATCCGAGTCCGGACGGCGGCAAGTATGTCGGCGACTTCAGCCTGCCCGCTGTCGCGTCGGCGTCGGCGGGAACGCTCGTCGCGTTCACCGCGCAGACCTCGCATGGCCACGGCCTCTTCCTCTGGCAGAATGGTCACGCAATCGAAATCATTGCGACTGGAGCGCGCACTCCGCTGGGCCGCGTCAGTTACATCTCGACCGGACGGCCGGGCCTGACCTCGGCGGGAGTGGTTGCGGTAAGTGGAGTATGCGACGGCAAGCGCGCCCTGCTCGAGGTCCGTGGCGGGCATCTGTCGCTGCTCATGCGTGAAGGGCATCCGACCGGTTACGGCAGTCGCATCGCTTACTTCGGCGATCCGGGTCTCACCGCCTCGGGTCATATCCTGCTCGGAATCGCCGACGACGAAGGACGCAACGTATTTTACGAAACCGACGATAGCGTCGCGGCACGCGCTCCAAGCATCATCAACTCGGCCCTCGCCTATGGCCTTGCGACGCCGATGTTCGGTGGCAGCCTGGCAGTCAACGAACTAGGCGCCTACACGTTTCTCGGCGGAGAATAGCTTTCACCGCGATGGCGATGGCGACGCGCCGGCGGCGCATCGCCACCGCCATTGCGGTGAGGACATCATGCTGACGTGTCGGTCCTCTTGCCTGGCGTCTTCATCAAATCGATCTAAGCTTCGTCTGTTTGGCGGCTGGCAGGGTATCAGCCTCGGCAAGGTTTGACTCGCCCGGCGCCTAGGAATTAACTAACTAGTTAGTTATTCGAAACGCAGGAGCAACGACGATGGCGCAGCAGCGGGACCTCGATCGCACACGCGAGAAGATTCTCGCGGCGGCGGCGACGGAATTTGCCGCCAATGGCTTTGCCGGCGCCCGCGTTGACGCGATTGCGCGGCGCGCCCGCGTCAATAAGCAGATGCTGTACTACTGCTTCGGCGACAAGCGCGAGCTCTACCGCGAAATCCTGCGCCGCAAGTTTGCCGAACGCTCGGCATTCCTTGATTCGATGCCCGCCTCGATCGAAGACGCGCTGCTGCATCTCTACGACAGCGGCACCCAGGACCTCGATTTCGTCAGGATGCTCGAATGGGAGGCGCTGGATTCTTCGAGCGCCGCAAAGACCGTCGCTGCCGAGGAACGGCGCGCCCTGTTTGCAAAAGCGATGGAGAAATTTGGCGCGGCGCAGCGGGCGGGCGTGATCCCGACCGAGGTTGACGTGCGCCATCTTTTCATTTCGTTCATTGCGTGCGCCGTCTTTCCGCTGGCGTTTCCACAGATGACGCGCCTCATGACCGGGCTCGAACCAACCGACCCGCGCTTTCGACGATCAAGGCGCGAATTTCTCGGCTGGCTGGGACGCACGCTCGGCAATTCACCTCGGCGCGCATCCGGCAATGGCAGCAGGCGCGTCGGCCACTCGGCGAGTGAATTGCGATGAGGAAACGAATCATAGTCGTGGCAGCGATCGTGGCGCTCGCGGCGGCCGCATGGGCCTTCTCTCCGTTGCTCTTTGAGAGTTCGGCGGCCCGCAACAGTCTGCTCGTCTCGGGCAATATCGAAGCGCACGAGAGCGTTGTGAGCTTCAAGGCTGTGCAGTCGCGCGTTACAGAGTTGCCTTTCGACGAGGGACAGTGGGTCGACAAGGGAACGCTGCTCGCGCGCCTCGACGATGCCGACTATCGGCAGCAGGTCGCGATTGACAAGGCGCAGTTGGCGATGGCCGAACGGCAGCTTGATTCGGCGAAGCAGAAACTCGATGCCGCGAACGCGACGGTAGCCGACGACGAGGCCGACCTGGCCCAGCGCCAGCTCGATTATGATCGGAATCAAAAGCTGTTCGACCAGACAATCATATCGGCGGACACGCGCGACCGGACGCAGACCGCGTTGAAGCAATCGAAGGCCGCGCTGAACCGCGATGTCGCCATGAGTCGCTCGGCGGAGCGCGACGTGGAAGTCGCCGACGCGAGTATCAAGAGCGCCGCCGAAAACCTCAAGCTCGCCGAGATCGATCTCGGTTACACCGTGCTGGACGCGCCGTTCTCCGGCGTCATCCTGACGCGGCAGGCTGAGCTCGGCGAAGTGATGCAGCCGGGCACGCCGGTGGTGACGATGGCCGATCTCGATCACGTTTGGCTTCGCGGATACATCGATGAAACCGATCTCGGGCGCGTGCATTGGGGTCAGCCGGCTATCATCACGACCGACACGTATCCGGGCAAGCAGTACCGTGGGCACGTCACCTTTATCGCGTCCGACGCCGAGTTCACGCCCAAGAGCGTCGAGACCCACAAGGAACGTGTGACGCTCGTGTATCGGATCAAGATCGACGTCGAGAATCCGAATCATGAGCTGAAGCCGGGGATGCCGGCCGACGCGACTATCGATCTCGCGGCACCGGCACAACAGGAGACGGTTCGTGAGTGACACGCGGGCCGAAGTCGAAGTATGCGGACTGGTTAAACAGTTTCCCGGCGTGCGTGCGATCGATGGCCTCGACTTCAACGTCGCCCCCGGTGAAATTTTCGGCCTGGTCGGTCCTGACGGCGCGGGCAAAACCACCTGCATGCGAATCCTTGCGGGGGTGCTGCCCGCTGAAAGCGGCAGCGTAATGGTCGCGGGTTGCGACGTGATGCGCGACGCGGAAAGCGTGAAGCACTTCATCAGCTATATGCCGCAGCGCTTCGGTCTCTATGAAGACCTCACCGTTGACGAGAATATTCGCTTCTATGCGGATCTCTTCAGCGTCGCACGGCGCGAGCGCGAGGAGCGCACACCGGAACTTCTGCGCGCCTGCGGTATGGAGGAGTTCCGCGCACGCATTGCGGGCAAGCTCTCGGGCGGGATGAAGCAGAAGCTCGGGCTGGTGTGCGCGCTGATTCATCGTCCGCGCGTGCTCCTGCTCGACGAGCCGACCAACGGCGTCGATCCCGTCTCGCGCCGCGAATTCTGGTCGATTCTTTACGGGCTGGTCGGCAGCGGCGTGACCGTCGTGAACTCGACTGCATATCTCGACGAAGCTGAGCGATGTCATCGTGTGGCGCTGATGCATCGCGGACGCATTCTCTTTTGTGACACGCCGGCCAGTCTCAAGCGGCAACTTACGGGCGCCGTGCTGTCGATCGTCGCCGCTGATCCGCGCGCCGTGCGCGACGCGCTGAGCGGCGTGGCGGGGGTTGCCGATGTGGTGCTGGTCGGAGACGCGGTACATGCATTCATCGACGACGCCGAACGGCGCATTCCGGAACTCCGCGCAACCCTCGAACGCCGCCATCTCTCGTTCAGCGAAATCGTACACGTGACGCCGACGATCGAAGATCTCTTCGTTGAAGCGGTGCGCGAGCGGCAAGACGAGGCTCGCCCATGACCGGCAACTCGGTCGAAGTTGAGAACCTGGTCAAGCGCTTCGGGAGCTTCACCGCCGTCGATCACATTTCATTCAGCACACGGCAGGGCGAGGTGTTCGGTTTCCTCGGCCCGAACGGTTCGGGAAAGTCCACCACGATCCGGATTCTTTGCGCACTGCTCCATCCGACTGAGGGCCGCGCGATTGTCGCAGGCCTCAATGTAGTCGAAGCGCCGGAAGCGGTACGGCGGCAGATCGGTTACATGTCGCAGAAATTCTCGCTCTACAACGATCTCACCGTTATCGAGAACCTGCGTTTCTATGCCGGCATGTACGGCGTTACCGGCACGCTCCAACGGGAACGGATAGATTGGGCGCTCGAGATGTCCGGCCTTCGCGGCCGCGAAAACACCATCACGGGCTCCCTTTCCGGTGGCTGGAAGCAGCGGCTCGCGCTCGGCTCGGCGGTGCTGCATCGGCCGCCGATCATCTTCCTCGACGAGCCGACCTCCGGCGTTGACCCGATGTCGCGTCGGCTCTTCTGGGAGTTGATCCAGCAGATGAGCGGCGAAGGCGTGACGGTCTTCGTCACCACTCACTACATGGACGAGGCCGAATACTGTAACCGGCTGGCGTTGATGTTCCGCGGCAAGCTGGTGGCGCTCGGCACGCCGACCGAGCTCAAGCTCACGGCAATGCGTGGGCAACTATACCTGCTGGAGGCGGAACCGCTCGGCAACGCGCTCGAGCTTGCGCATCGTGTCCTTGGCGTCCTCGATGCCGCCGTTTTCGGCAACGCGATACATCTCGTGCTCGCGAACGACGAGGCAAGCGCGGGCGTCCGAGCGGCACTCGAGCAGGCGCGAGTCGCCGTGACACGTCTCGAACCGATTCGGCCAAGCCTCGAGGATGCGTTCGTCTCGCTCACCACGGGCCCTGCGGCAACGCCCGAGGCGACGCCATGAACGCGCATCGCCTGTTGGCAATAGTGCGCAAGGAAGCGCTGCAGATCATGCGCGACTCGCGCAGCCTCCTGATCGTGCTGCTGATGCCGCTGATGCTGATGGTCGTGCTCGGCTACGGTGTCAACCTCGACATCAAGCATCTCACGGTCCTCGTTTACGATCGCGAGGGCAGCCAGCAGAGCCAGGATCTGCTGAAACGGTTTCAAGCGTCAGAGTACTTCGAGGTGGTTAATACAGTTAACGATTATCGCACCTTGTCGGACGCGATCGACGACGAACGCGCACAGCTCGGGATCGTGATCCCACATGACTTCTCGCAGAGACTCGCAGACGGACAACCGGTCGCGGTGCAGGCTCTCGTTGATGGTACCGATGAGAACACGGCGCAGATCGCGATCGGCTACGCGCAGGCCGTGGTCGGCGCATACGGAGCGAGCGCGCAAGCCGACTACTTCAGCCGCAACCGCATGGGCGCAATTCCACCGGCGATAACCGTCCAACAGCGCACCTGGTTCAACGAAGACCTCGAGAGCAAGAACTTTATCGTGCCGGGGGTGGCCGCGATCGTGATGGCCGTGATCGGCACGCTGCTGACCTCGCTCACGATCGCGCGCGAGTGGGAACGCGGCACGATGGAGCAGCTAATCTCGACGCCCGTGACCGCGCTCGAGATAATCGCGGGCAAGCTTATCCCCTACTTCGCAATCGGCCTCGTCGATACTTTCATCTGCGCGATAATCGCCGTCACGTGGTTCGAGGTGCCGTTTCGTGGCTCGCTCGCAGTACTGGTCGTCGGCTCAGGTCTCTACCTGGTTGTTATCCAGGGCCTCGGTTTCTGGATCTCAGTCGTCACCAAGAACCAGCTGGCCGCAAGCCAGATCGGGCTGCTCGCGGGGTTCATGCCCTCGATGCTGCTCTCGGGTTTCACGTTTCCGATCGAGCAGATGCCGGCGGGAGTGCAGCCCGTCACGTTGATCGTCGCGGCACGCTACTACGTGGTGATTCTGAAGAATGTGTTCCTCAAGGGCACCGGACTGGACGCGCTGGCGATACCGGCGCTCGCGCTGGTGCTCTACTCAGCCATCATTATCACGATCTCGACGAGATCTTTCCGCAAGTCGCTCGCCTGAGGAATCGATCGTGCTCGAACGCCTGCGCCAGTTGCTGATCAAGGAGTTCATCCATCTGTTCCGCGATCCGCACGCGAGGGTCTCGCTGATCGTGCCACCGATCCTGCAGATGCTGATTTTCGGGTATGCGGCGACTTACGAGGTCAATCACGTCAGGACCGCGATCCTAGACCAGGATCATAGCCAGGAGAGCCGCGATCTGATCTCGCACCTGGAGGCGAGCGGCCGCTTCGACGTGCGAAGGGTTTTGCACGACGAGAGGGAAATTCCGCACGTGATCGATTTTCGCCAGGCGCAACTGGTGGTGCAGATTCAACCGGGGTTCGCGGAGCAGTTGCGAAAGGGAGCGGCAGCGCCCGTGCAGGCGGTACTCGACGGCACCGACTCCAACACCGCGCTCATCGCAATGAGCTACATCGACCAGATCGCGGAGCGCTACGGCGAGGACTACGAAGCGGATCGGATGAGTCATATCAAGCCCGCGCTGTACCAGCTTGCGCCCAAGGTCACGCTCCAGGAGCGGCCGTGGTACAACCCCAATCTCGAAGGGCGCTGGTTCTTCGTTCCCGGTGTAATCGGAACCATCGTTATGACCAGCGTCATCACATTGACTGCATTCGCCGTCGTCCGCGAGCGTGAGGTCGGCACGCTCGAGCAGTTGATGGTGACGCCGATTCGTCCGGTCGAGCTGATCGTCGGTAAGACGCTGCCGTCACTGATCGTGGGGCTCGGCAACGCCGCGATCTCGACGCTCCTGGCGATCCTGTGGTTCCAGGTGCCGTTCCGCGGAAATCTCCTGGTGCTGGTCTTCTGCACGATTCTCTTCGTCGCGAGCGCGATCGCCGTTGGCCTCGTGATCTCGACGCTTTGCTCCACGCAGCAGCAGGCCTTCGCGTCGGCGTTCTTCTACATCATGCCGGCGATTATGCTCTCGGGTTTCAGCTATCCGGTCATGAGCATGCCGCGCATTCTGCAATGGGTGACTTACGTCGATCCGCTGAGATTCTTCCTGGTGGTTCTCCGGAGCACGTTCCTCAAGGGCGGCGGAATCACGGACTTATGGTTTGAGATTTCGATGATGACGCTGATCGCGGGCGCGATGCTCACGATCGCGACCGCGCGGTTCCATAAGACGCTCGACTAATGCGATGCGCCCGCGTCCGCGCTCGCAACCTTGTTTTCCGGTCCGCCCGAAACCGCGAAGCTCTTGATTAGTTCTGATAGTTGGTCGCCGTCGCTGGCGGGATGCGAACATTCCGACTCGGCACAAATGAAACCGATTGGGGAGCGGGCGCTGGCACTCGCCGCGAAAATCGTTTGCGCGGCGGCCGGGAATCCCGCGCCGGTCTGTCCCGCGCTGAATCGCATCGTCACTTTTGATGGCCGATAACTTGCCAGCGCGGCGTTCCAGAGCGAAATAGCCTGAGGGTCAGAATCGTTACCAATGACGGCGATGCCCGCGACGCCATGAGCGCGCTGCTCGAGCGCGAGGCCGACGGTTGCGACCGCGGTGCTGATCGATGTTCCAGCCATCGCGGGCGCACTCGCCAACAGGCGGTCAGCGGACTTTGATAGCGATTCGTCGCCGGTGATCATCGCGAGCTTGCGCGTCGCGAGGGCGGCCGTCGCCTGCACCGACGGCGTCGGCAGGTCGAACAGGGCGCTCCGATCTTCGCTCATCTCGGCCAGCACCGTTCCCTGCTCGGCGGGATCGCGATTGACGAGGAGACCCGAACCCGAGGTTCGAAAAATTGTCGAGATGACCGTCGATAGCGCGAGCGCATCGTGGCGGTACTTCTCGTTGCCCGACTCCTCGTAAGCATCGACCAGCGCCGCGAGCATATAGGCCTGGTCGGCCGCGAGCCCGGCGACCGAGGCGCGACCGTCCGACCACACGTGAAAGTAGCTGCCGTCGCGGGCGCGCAGGTGAACACGGATGAAATCTAGAGCCTTCAGCGCCTGCTGTCGGAGTGCTGCATCGCCGAGCGCGTCGCCCGCGTCGAGGTAGCCGATTACCATCAGGGCGTTGCGGTCGGTCATGATCGCGCGATCGACCGGCGGCGTCTGACGGCGCTCGCGGGCCGCGAGCAGCTTCGCGTTGACGCTGTCGATGAGCTGCGCCGCCTGACCGCGGGTGATCTCGAGGCGCTTGGCAAGATCCGCGGTCGTCATCGCGCGACGCAAGATGATACGTCCATCGGAAGAGTGGGCAGGGTGACTGTCGATACCGTAGAAAGCGATTGCGGCGTCGGCCTCGCGCGCATCGAGCACGCGCTTCATCTCGGCTATCGTCCACGTGTAGTAGCTTCCGTCGTCGCCATTGAAAGCGTCGGCATCCTGATGCGAGTAGAAGGCGTGGTTCTGCGGATTGACGAGATTCTCGTTGACGTAATGGCTGGTCGCACGCAGCACCCGCGCGAAGTCGTCGTCGCGGCTCTCCTGGTAGGCCTCGGCGTAGGCGGTTAGCGCCATCGCCTGGTCATAAGCGAGCTTTTCGAAATGCGGCACATTCCAGTTCGCATCGGTCGCGTAGCGATGGAAGCCGCCGCCGAGCTGATCGAACACGCCGCCCGCGGCGATCTTTCTCAGGCTGTCGAGCGCCATCGAGGTGAACTCGGGATGACCGTAGAAACCTTCGGCCAGCGCCAGCCGAATGGCGGGAAAATCAAAGAAGCGCGGCCCATTCTCGCCGCCAAAGCCCCCGGTCTTCGAATCGTAAGCGCGCTTTAACTCCGCCAAAAGGTTCGCGAGCATCGGTTGCGATCCCTCCCCGCTGGCTTGCGGAGCGGCCGCGTCGTACCGGAGCTTGGCCGCGAGCGCGTCGGCCTGGCGCTCAAGCTGCGGCGCCTCGTTGCCGTAAATCTGCGCGATTCGCGTGAGCAGCGGCACCATCGCAGAGCGTTCATCGCTATCGCTCGAGCCCGTGCCGGACCGCGGCGGAAGGTAGCCAGCCGCGAACATCAGCGCGCCGTCGTCCGTCGTGAAGCAGGTAAGCGGCCATCCACCGGCGCCGGTGAGATGCTCGGCGGCGTCCTGATAGTAGCTGTCGATATCGGGGCGCTCGTCGGTATCGACTTTGATCGGAACGTAGTTTTCGTTGATCAGCTTTATGACCTGAGGATCGGCGTAGGTCGTCTGATCCATGACGTGGCACCAATGACACCACACTGCTCCGATATCGATGAGCACCGGGCGCTTGAGCGCGCGCGCCAGCTCGAAGGCTGACTCGCCCCACGGCTGCCATCGAATGGAGCTATCCGCCGCCTCGCGAAGATAGAGGCTCGGCGAGTTGCGGAGCGCTCCTGCTGGCAGCGTCCGTTCGGCGCGTCCCCAGGCACGGTCTGTGAGCGCGATCAGCGCGAAACAGATGGCTAACATGGACGCAAGAACCGTTCGCGTTGACATCCATGGAGTGGCGCGATAGC
>JASHQJ010000083.1 GCA_030037595.1 Candidatus Binataceae bacterium | reverse complement strand
ACTCTGCCGATATCATTGCGGTGCCGCCGCGCGACGCGGTCGATCCCGTGAGCGCGCCGGCCTTTGATTGCTCACGCGACAGTGTGCGCCATCCGCGCGAGACCAAGGGCCTCGAATATCGCGCGACGAGCGCTGGCAACGGCAACTGCTGCGGCCCCGAGGGTTGCGGATGATCCGAGACTAGAGAAAAAACTGGCTATTGCCGATTTGCAATAGCCAGTTCCATACAGATCGATTCAACCGATTAATGGTGCCATCGATAATGATCATGGTGGTGCCAATAGCCGCCACCCGGCGGGTCGATGAAGCATCCAGCGGCCGCAGTCAGCGCGAAAATCATCAAAGCCGCTTCAACAAGCGCGATTATTTTCTTCTTCATAACGATTACCTCACACCTCGAATCAGTGCATAGGCGATGCCAGTGCGGAGAATGCTCAGAAAGTCGCCAGAAAAGTCTGAACCGGAACCTTTTCATGCAACTTTTTTTCAGACTCTCGACGTTTTAAGATGAGCGCCCCCTTGCGCTCGAAATAATCACCGAAGTCTGAATCACTATCGATAGAAATCGATTTATTAATTTCTTCGCACGTTACGGAACGGGCCTGTGTCGAAACGTGGTCTTAGGCAAATCCAGCACGCGCGCCGCGATGATGTTGCGCTGAATCTCGTCGCTGCGCGCGATGTAAACGATTAGCGCCGTCCTCGCGTCAAAGTATCGAACCACGGCGTGGATTTGAGTTCCGCACTCGTTCGAGCGCGGAACCAGCGCAGTTCGACCGTCGAATCCAGGCGCCGGGCGCGCCCGGCTAAGGCCGCACTGCGTCCGGCGCGTCAACATCCGGCCCCTACTGGCCGGCAAACGAAGAGGAGTTCTGAACCATGAGTACGAAGAGTCGAATCGTAACCGTCGCGGGCGCGGCGCTGCTGCTCGCGGCGATGGCGGCCAGCCCTGCGCTCGCGGAAAAGCCGCCGTCCCCGCCGCCACCCACTCCGTCGGGCAACATCAACCTGCGCGTCGAAGGTTACGAGATCACGACCGCAACCGGCAGTTCGACGCGAATCTCGATTGACGGAATCGGACAACTGTTGTCGGACACGGCGGGCAACCTCAACGGCGTGGAGACCTTTACCGCCGTCGATCCAAGTGGCGTCAACGCGGAAGAGGTTTGCACGGGCAGTGTCAGCGGACAGATTACCGCACCGAGCGGCGGTTTTGCCTCGGGCAACGGCGAGTTCAAAATCAGCTTGAGCTACACTCCTGCCAGCGGCGCGGGTACGTTCTGCGTTACAAGCACGGCATCGCTGTTGTGCAACCGAACTCTCGCGCATCCCGCCTATGTCAACGACCTCGACGCGGGTGAGTATCACTGCGTCGTGACCGATCTGAGTGGCTCGGGAATTACCGCGGCGTCGATGAATGCCCACCTGGGCAGCGTCGAAGGCAGCAACGCCCCGACCAACTGAGCATACGCTCGATAGCCACGCTGCTCGGTTCTCGCCGCACGCGCGTAAACCCGCGCGTGCGGCGCTATCCTCGTAGCCACCCAAACGAGCGCACCGGGAAGTGCCTGGGAAGGCCGCTCTAGTTTCTTCGGACGTTGCGGAATGGGCCTGTGTCGAAGCGCGGCTCCTTCGGCAAATCCAGCACGCGCTCGGCGATGATGTTGCGCTGGATCTCGTCGGTGCCGCCCGCGATCGAAACCGCAGGCACCGAGACCAGGATCTCCGCGATTATACCTTCGCGAGGACTCTGCTTCCCGGTGAGCATCGCCTCCGCGCCTGTGATCATCGTGTGCACGCGCGCTGCGGCGCGAGCGACGTGGCTCGCCGCAAGCTTGCCGAGCGATCCTTCCGGACCTTGCGGCCTTCCATGACGCTGTGCGGCGCGAGCACGGCGCGCAGTCCATTCCGCTGACTTCGAAAGGATCATCAGCTTGGCGATTTCCTGGCGAATCACCGGATCGTTGTTCGCACCAGTTTCCTTCGCGCGCTCGATTACCAGGTCAGTGCGGCCCGCGCGCTGCGGATACCAGCGGTAAGGCTCGTTCGCGATCTCCAGCTCTGCCCGCTCCTCGACGTAGATACGGCCCTCACGCGCGCCCCGCTTGACGGGCGGCGCCATACCGTCCGCTCCCCGGCGTTCATGCGCGAGCGTGGTCATCGCGACTTTCCATCCTTCGTTGACTTTTCCGACCAGATGCTCAGGCGGAATTTTCGCGTCGGTAAAGAACACCTGGTTGAACGACGCGTGCCCGTTCATCTGCTTAAGCGGCTGCACATCGACGCCCGGCTGCTTGATCGCGAGCACGAAGAAAGACAGGCCATCGTGCTTGGGCGCGTCCCAATCGGTGCGCGCGACCAGAATTCCGTAGTCGGCATGATGCGCACTAGTCGTCCAGACCTTCTGCCCGTTGACAATCCAGTTGGCGCCGTCGAAATCCGCGCGCGTCGTCGCGCCCGCCAGATCGGAGCCGCTGCCGGGCTCGCTGAAAAGCTGACACCAGTTGTCTTCGCCGGTCACGATACGGCGCAGGAACTTCTTCTTGATGTAATCCGACGCATGCTCGAGCAACGTCGCCGCGGCGAGCAGCCGCACTCCCGTGCGTGCCGCGCCAACCGCGCCTACTGCGGCGAATTCTTCCTCGACTGCGCGCACAAGACCAACCGGCAGGTCGCGGCCGTACCACTTTTGCGGCCACTGCGGCATTCCCCATCCGGAATCGGCGAGAAGGTTTCGCCATTCGACCAGCGGCATCTGCGGGTCCCAGTTGTCTTTCAACCACGCGCGCACTTCGGCGCGAACTTCGGCTTCACTCACGTTGCTCATCGTCAGACTCCCCAGCGCTGCATCAAAAGTTCGCGATGGTAATTCGCGTCGCCGAGAAACGCCTCGGAGCTTTTGGCGCGCTTGAACCAGAGATGCGTATCGTTGTCCCAGGTGAAGCCGATACCGCCGTGGATCTGGATACATTCGAGCGCGGTGCGGAGATACGTTTCCGTCGCCGACGCTTTGGCAAGGCTCGCCATCGCCGGCCATTCACGATCCTCGGCCGCTGCCGCCTGCGCCGCGTAGGAGGCCGCCGACTTCCCGAGCTCAACGTCGAGCAGCATGTCGGCGAGCTTATGCTTGATTGCCTGGAACGATCCGATCGGACGTCCGAACTGCACGCGCAGCTTCGAGTACGCGACCGCCGAATCGAGCATCACCTGGGCACCGCCCATCATCTCGTTGGCGAGCGCGATCACGGCCTGGTCCATCGTGCGCGCGATCGCCTTCGTGCCGTCGTCGATCTTGCCCAGCAGGTCCGCGTGTGCGCCGCGAAAATCGATTCGCGCGATCTTGCGCGTCGGATCCATCGAATCGAGCAAGCGGCGCTCGACGCCTGGCGCATCCGCGTCGAGCGTGAACATCGCGAGGCTCTCGTTATTCGCCGGCGCGCGCGCCGCGACGACGAGCAGATTTGCGATATGCCCATCGACGACGTAGCTCTTAGTCCCGTTCAGGCGATATCCGTTGCCGTCGGGCGTCGCCGCGAGCTCGGTCGCGAGCGGATCCCAGTTGCCGTTGAGCTCCGTGATCGCGAGCGCCGCGAGGCGTTTGCCGCTCGCGAGATCGGGTAGCAGGCTCGATTTCTGTTCTTGCGTGCCCGCATTCTGAATCGCGTTGGCCGCGAGCACCGCGGTCGAAAAGTACGGCGCGCAGAGCAGCGCTCGGCCGAGTTCCTCGGTGACGATGCATAGCTCGACCATTCCGAACCCCGCGCCGCCATATTCCTCCGGAACATGAACGCCGGGCAGGGCGAGCTCGTCGCTCAACTGGCGCCACACCGCGGGGTCGTAGCCCTCGGCCGTCGCCATCAGGCGGCGCACCTCAGTGGTGGGAGACTTGTCGGTAAGGAATCGGCGCACCGCCGCGCGGAACTGTTCCTGCTCGTCGGTGAATGCGTATTGGATACGGCGCGCGGGCTCGTGTCTCGACTCGGTTGATGCGCTCATCGCTCGGATGCTCCGCGGCGGGCTGGGACTAATCGTGTAATGCCACGAACACGCCGCGCGCGGCAATCAGAGCGGGGTGCGATGCAATCCCTAGTTGGAATCCGGCGAGTCGGGTTGCGGCCCGACCGGCTTCTCGCCGGCGATCTGAAGCTGAAGGCGAACGTTCGTGGCGCCGACGACCTGCGAGACCGCGTCCACCAGTTTTTCCTGGTCGTCGAGGCTCATCACCTGGCCCGTCAGCGTGACGACGCCGGCATCAGTGGAAATCTGGACGTTCTTGAGCAGCGGAAAAAGTTTCCTGGCCTGTTGCAAGGTCTGCTGAACGGTCTGGGTGATCTTTTGATCCTTGCTCTGCTGTGTCAGGTCCGCCGGAGTCGGCGTGGCGTTGCTCACGCTGGGACCCGCCTTCGGTGGCCCATTCAACAACTGCGGCGGCACGCTCTGAGCCGACGCAATAGATAGAGCAATCGAGCCGGGGACGAATGCAATCCCGAGCAAAAGCAGTCGAGCGATCTTCATATGTAAAGATTTCTACCGCCGTCCGATGACCGCAAGCTCGGCCGGCGAAGATTGCGCGACACGATCAGCTCGAGAGCTTCATCACCGGGCGCACTTCGATCGTGCCGTACTTCGCCATCGGGATTTTCTCGGCGATGGCGAGCGCCTCGTTCATGTCCTTGGCCTCGATCAGGATGAAACCGCCGAGATGCTCCTTCGTTTCGGCGAATGGACCATCGACGATCGTCGCCCTGCTCCGACGTACGCGCACCGTCCTGGCCGCGCTCACCGGCTGGAGCGCGTCGGACGCGATATAGTGGCCCTGCCTCTGCAGTTCGACGTCATATGCAACGGAATCGCGGTCGAGGGTTGTCTTTTCGGCGGCAGGCAGCGCTTCCAGCGTGCCGGGTTCACAATAAACGGCGCATAGATATCTCATTTCACTTGACCTCTGGCGGAGTCGCTCGTTCGTCATGTAGTCGCCGCGCTGCCTTGGAAATCGACTAAGGAATTACTTTTACCCGAACGGCAGCGCTGGCGGTGAACAAGCGACGTATCGTCTCCACCCAATTTTTCTATGAAACGCCAAGAAGAGCGGGCGGAGACGCCCGCCGCCACTCCGGAAAGAGATTGATCCCTTCTTGAGTGGCGGGCGTCTCGCCCGCATTCTTCTCGCGCCGCATTTTTTGTGCTTGTCATCCTGAGCGAAGGTGCCGAAGCGAAGGATCTCGCTCGCCACTTCTTTCGGCGAGCGCAGCTAAGCCGAATCGGCATTGCTCATGTGGTCCACCACGATGACGTTTCGATCTTCCGTTGCGCGCGCAGGACCGTGCGAGACCCTTCGACTCCGCTCGCAGACTTGCTGCGCTCAGGATGACGGAAAGGTGGAATGCTCCAACCAATGTGTCATCCGAACGTCGATGCTACGCCGCACGCGCCTCGGGGAAGATGCGCAGGAAATTCTCCGCGTAGAACCGATCGCGCACCGGCTCCGAGCGCTCGCCGAGCGCCGTCTCGAAGCGCGCAATTGGATTTCGCCCGCCCTCGGTGTGCGGATAATCCGTCGAGAAAAGGTACAGCTCGTCGTTGGATTGATCGATGAGATCGCCGACCGCCTCGAACACGAACGGCGTGAACGCCATCTGCTGCACGAGCTGCTCCGACGGCCGCCGCGAGAAGCTCTTGAGATTCGTGTCGGTCTTGCTCCAGTGCTTCACCACCCAATCGAGCCGCACGAGCAGCGACGGCACCCATCCAGCACCCAGCTCAACGCACGCGCCGCGTAGTTTCGGGAAGCGCTCGAACACGCCGTCGATCACCATCATCGAGATGAACGTCTCCGGCCCCTGGTGCAGCACCGCGACATCCTTGGTGCGGAGATTCTCGCCGCCGCCCATCCAGTCCTTGGTCGGCGCGCGACCGTTGTTGGCCCACTCCTTTGCGAGCTGAAGCGGAGAGCCGCCGACATGCAGCGCGAACGGAGTGCCTGACTCCGCGAGCCGCGCCCAGAACGGATCGAACTCGACGTGACCGGGCGAGCGGTCGCCGCACGGGCGATGCGGGATCCATACGGCCTTCAGCTTGGAGGCGAGCACGAAATCGAGTTCCTTGAGGGCGTACTCGGGATTGTCGAGCGGCACAATCGCCACACCCATCAGGCGATCGTCATGCGAGCAGAAATCGATCATGTGGCGGTTGTGCGCGCGCACCGCACCGTAGCGAATCCTCGGGTCGAGCTTCGAGCTCGGCGAAAACGGCATCGCCACGCTGTGCGTCGCGAATACGAGCTGCTTCTTGAATCCGAGCATGTCGAGCGCCTTCGAGCGCTCGCGCGCGTCAAACGCGCCGAGCGCCTGGATTTCTTTAACGCGCGCGATCAGATGGTCACCGTATTTGATCAACTCCGCCAGGTGTTCTTCGCTATGGCGTGCGCCGCGCGCCATGATCTCCGCAACTTCCTCGTCAGTCACGATCGACGCTGCGTAGCTCACCGCGGGGATGTCCGCGCGGAGCGCGGGGTCGGCGTACTTCTGAAGGAAGTCCGGCAGCTCCATGATGTGGCTGTCGGCGTCGTAGAACGGCCGGCTTGCTGGTGCGTATGCCATCGTGGTTCCCCCTGGCGGAGCGGTCAGGTCAACTAAAGCACCAAACGCCCTGCGCCGCGACCCTTGGTATTGCGGCGCGTGCCGCGCTACTAACGACCCACGATGCTCTGGTAGGTGCGATCGAGCTCGCAGGAGGCCCGGCCATGCAAGTCGCATTCGGTATCTTCGATCATCTCGAGCGCCGCGACGTTCCGCTCGATCAACAGTACGAGGAGCGCCTGCAACTGCTCGAGGCAGCCGACCGCGCGGGATTCTTCTGTTACCACCTCGCCGAGCATCACTCGACTCCGCTCGGGATGGGTCCGTCGCCGAACGTGTTCCTCACCGCGGTTGCGATGCGCACGAAACAGATTCATATGGGGCCGCTGGTTTACCTGCTTCCGCTCTATCATCCCGTGCGCCTGGTCGAAGAGATCTGCATGCTCGACAACCTGAGCGGCGGGCGGCTCGAAATTGGCGTTGGGCGCGGAGTCTCACCGTACGAACTCGCGCACATGAACGTGAACTTCCTTGAGTCGCGCGCGATTTTCGAGGAAGCGCTCAAGGTGATCGTCAAAGGGCTCCGCGAGCGGAGGATAACTCACCATGGAGAGTACTTCCGTTTCACTGGCGCGCCGATTGAGCTCGCGCCGAAGCAGCATCCGAATCCACCCTTCTGGTACGGCGCCTCGACGCCCGAAGGACTTAACTTCGCCGCGCGCCATCGGATGCAGATCGTGACCGGCGGCCCGAACAAGGTCGTGAGGGGAACAGCGCAGGCCTACGCCGAGTTGCTCGAGAGGTTTCGCGACCATCCTGACGATCTGAATCCGCGTATCAGGCATCCGAAAATCGGCGCAGTGCGCCACTTCTTCGTCGCCGACACGGACAGGGAGGCCGAGGAAATCGCCATTCCTGCCTACCGCGTCTATTACAACAATATCGTCAAGCTGTGGCGCGATTTCGGCACCATACCGACGTTGTTCACCGACGATCTGCAGCGCGCCCGCGGGGGCGACGCCGCGATTGTGGGCTCGCCGAAGACGGTGCGCGACAAGATCGCGGCCTATTTCGAGGAAAGCGGCACCAGCTATCTCGTACTGTCATTCGCGTGGGGCGGCCTCACGCACGAACAGTCCCGCCACTCGCTCGATCTGTTCGCATCGGAGGTGATGCCACACTTTGCCAATTGATCGAGCGCCGATGACGCTTGTGTCGGCGAGCAATCCTTGAGCCTAATGGCTCTACGTTCGGCGCGCGCCTTGCGCGGCCATTCGCGGAGAAGCTGATGATTCCGTTTTCGGGTAGTCCACTAAATCGCGCGAGTGAGAAGCGAATCGATCAGAACTGGATCGAGTCGAAACGGCGTGATTCGTCTTCGCTCATCCTGCCGATTTGGAAGCTCGAGCCGATGCTGCTCGGGTCGGAGAAAGCCGATCCTCCGGTCTCGCTCGGACTCGTGCATCCGGAGGTCGTCGATTCGCTCGCCGAGCCGGATGCGCCGTGCGTGTTTCTGGGCCTCGACGGCGATGTGGCAGTGTTCGCGCTCGACATCGCTGCAGCCAAGGACCCGGCGAACGAGGGACCGCTCGCCGGGCTTGGCTACTTCCGCGATGCTCGCGTCGCCGCGCAGATGGTCTCGCTCAAGGCCGCCGCGATAATCGCGCAGGCCAAGGCGATCGTAGACTGGCATCAGCGGCACGGCTTCTGCCCGAAGTGCGGCACGCCGACGAAATTGATGGACGCCGGGTATCGCCGGCTGTGCGGCAAGTGCAACTCAGAGCATTTCCCGCGGGTCGATCCGGTTGTGATCATGCTCGCGACGCACGGCGAGGCGTGCCTCGTCGGACGTGGCAAGCTGTTTCCACCCGGAATGTTCTCGGCGCTGGCGGGCTTTATCGAACCCGGCGAGACGATCGAAGAGGCGGTGCGGCGCGAGCTGATGGAGGAAGCGTCAGTCAAAGTCGGCGCGGTGCGCTACTACGCGACGCAGCCGTGGCCGTTTCCTTCATCACTGATGATCGGATGCTTCGCTGACGCTGTGAGCCGCGACGTCAAGGCCGACGAGACCGAGCTCGCCGAGGTGCGATGGATCGAGCGGCGCGCGGCGCGCGAGCTGGTCGAAGGCAAGGCCGTTGAAGGGATTCGCGTGCCGCCGCCGATCGCGATCGCGCATCACCTGATCAAGGCCTTTGCCCTCGACCTGAAAGCCTAAGCATCCGAACCCCCGCGCGCGTGCGCCGCCGCCTCGCTATGCGTTGGGCGGATAGAAAATCAGCGCGCGGACCTCAATACTCTCGCGCGGCGCCGCGTCTGGCGCGCTAGTGGGATCATCGAATGCGCTGTGGGCCGCGAAGCGGGCGCGCCCGTCGTCTTTCGAGTCGTAGCACTTGAGCAGGATGATCTCGTTCCGTTCCAGGCGCGGAAAGTAGAACCAGCGATGGTTCGGGTTGTAGGTGAATCGATAGGTCTCGCCGACCTTGTCGCGATAAATCAAATCTGACGGAACGAAGTCGGCAGGCGCGATTGAGCGCGCATCGCAAAGCGCGAGCGGAGTCGATTCGATCGGTCCGCGAATCGGCCGCCATACGTTGATCTCGGCAAAGCGATGTTTGAGGCGCTCCGCCGCTTCGTCGGCCGGGAGATGATCGCGCACGCGCCGCGGACCCGACTTGGCCGTGTAATCATTATGAACCGCGCGGCCGTATTCGCGCGCATTCTTTTCGCCCCGCTTGGCCAGTTCGATATTGCGCACCTGGTGATCGAAGATTACGACTTTCTCCGCGCCGGTCGCCTCCTTCAAGAGCCCTTCAACTTCGGGGTAATAGACGCTCTTGACCTCGTCCTCGTCATAGAAGTCATGGATTGCGCTCTCCTGATGCACCAGCGCGAAGCCCTGGCGGTCGAGCGAGAGTTCGTCGAGCACGTTCCGCGCATTGTGAATCTGCACTGATCGCGGGGCGAATTTGCCCGTCGATCGAGGCGTACCGGCGGGTGGTTCGTAAGCGTAGTTGACGGGTCGCTCACTCGCGTCGGCGAGGTAGTTGAGCGTTGCCTCGACGACACTGGGCTGTAAGTTTCCTCCGAGAGCTTGTTCTTCATGGATCCTATCCATTGGCGGAACTCCTTTCGCGGATATGTTCAATTGCGATCTGAGTGATTTGGCCGCGCGCCCGTCGCGCACGTGGAGCTTGGAAATTGAAGCCGCCTCGGCCTGTCCGAAGATCCGATTGACGACGCGCCGGTGAGGACGCGCAGGTCGGACCAGATGGCGCCGTCCGACTGCGTGAGTTTGCTTGCCCGGAAAATCGGCGCGCGTGAACGTATCGAGGCGGTTTCTGAGCGCTTCGGCATCAGTCTCGAGCACTTCGCAGATGTGCTCGAACGAAAAGGGATGGCGAGATCTCGACTCGAACCATTGGCGGACTTCCTCGCGCCGCCCACGTCCTCGTGCCGATGCGGCCGACCGGACGTAGGTGCGGACGGCATCTTCCAGCACAGCCAGGATGAGCCGCCGCTCACCGTCGATCCTTCGCGCACCGCGTCTGACGCCATGAAATTGCGAGGGCAGCAGAAGCTCAGGCCAGAACAAAGAATCGGACGAAGGACGCTCCGGATCGTTCTTGAGGTAGTGCGGTCGAGACGAATCGACGGAGGAAGTTGTAACAGGCATCGTCAATGTTCTCCATTTTTCATCTCTCCTTTATCTCGATTGATTTACTAGATTGATCGCCAGCTATATTTCGAGTGTGCGAACGAGTCAAGCATCGCTGCAGGCTTTCTCGTTAATTTTGCGACCGAGCCGCCAGCCAAGCAGACTCTTGCGACAAATCGAAGCGCCGAGTACCGTTGCGGAATCACTCTATTAAGTCAGTAGATTTTATGGAATCAAGCAGAACTCCAATCCGCAGACGGGCTCCGCATGCCTCCAAGTTGCGTCCCTGGAAGTCTGGCCGATCTCCCGCATCTATCAGCAGCGCTCTCCCGCGTCGTATCCCGCCGGCCTCGGCTTGCGAACTTAGAGCCATTACTCGCCTCTTTACCGGTTTTGAGCCGCTCGGCTCGGAGTTGTATGGTGAATTCCCAAACGAAGAATTTCTTACGTTGGACGCAGCGATCGTGAGCTTCGGCCGTCCTTGGAGTTGAATCGCCAATCGCTCGTCGGAATAAAGGAATCAGATCAATGAGCCCGGAAAACGGAAGCAAACTGGAAGTCCATCGTGTCGCGGGTCATATCGGCGCCGAAATCAGCGGCGTGAAGTTGTCGGGCGATCTCGACGCCGCAGCCATCCGCACGATTCGCGAGGCGCTGTTCACGCACAAGGTGATTTTCTTCCGCGGACAGCAGCATCTCGATGAGAAAAGTCACGAGGCGTTTGGGCGTCTGCTCGGCGACCTCGTTGCACATCCTACGGTGCCAACCGTCGCGGGCACCGAGTCCGTCATGAATATCGACGGCGGCCGCGGCAATCGCGCGAGCTCTTGGCACACCGACATCACCTTCATCGACGCGTATCCGCAGGCGTCGATTCTGCGGGCTCTCATCGTGCCCGAATTTGGCGGCGACACGATGTGGGCGAATACCGCGCGCGCCTATCAGACACTGCCGGACAAGATTAAAGACCTCGCCAACAACCTCTGGGCCGTACACAGCAACGCCTTCGACTACTCGGTGCCGAGGCCGCGCACAGCGGCCAACGAACACATGCGCCGCTACTTCGACGTGTTCACATCGACGGTGTACGAAACGGAGCATCCCGTCGTGCGCGTCCATCCGGAGACGGAAGAGCGCACGATCGTGCTCGGCGCCTTCGTCCGGAGCTTCATCGATCTGCCGCGAAGCGACTTCGGACACATTTTCGCAATGCTCCAGGACTATGTGACGCGGCCGGAGAACACCGTACGTTGGCGATGGGCGGTCGGTGACGTCGCGATTTGGGATAACCGCGCGACGCAGCATCGCGCAATCGACGATTTCGGCACGCAGCCGCGGCTGCATCGTCGCGTCACCGTCGCGGGCGATGTGCCGGTCAGCGTCGATGGGCGGCGCAGCGTAACGCGCAGAAAAGAGGCGAACGAAAGAGTTGCCGCGGCTGCAGTGGCTCGTGGGAGCGCGTAGGCCATGAGCGTCGAATTCATCGGCATGATCGGGACGCAAGCCGCGTCGGAGATTCATCCGCCAAAAGGCCCCGCCATCGATATCGATTACGTGCGCGCGTTCTGCCAGGCGCACGAACAGGCCGACTTCGATCGCATCCTGATTGGATACTTCTCCAACGCCGCCGATGGATTCGTGGTCGCGTCCTACGCAGCGTTCGTCACGCAGCGGCTCGGTCTGATGCTCGCGCATCGCCCGGGTTTCGTCGCGCCGACGCTCGCGGCGCGTAAGCTCGCGACGCTCGATCAGTTCAGTCACGGCCGCCTGGCGGTCCATATCATCTCGGGCGGCGATGACGCCGACCAAGGCAAGGACGGCGACTTCGTTGGCCACGACGACCGCTATGCGCGTACCGATGAATACGTCGGAATCCTACGCTCGATCTGGACCGCTGATAAACCAGTCGATCATGAGGGCCGCTTCTACAGATTTCGGCATTCATACTCCGATGTAAAGTGTGTCCAGCGACCGCACATCCCCATCTACTTCGGCGGCTCGTCGGACGCGGCAATCGCGATCGCCGGTAAGCATGCCGATGTTTACGCACTTTGGGGCGAACCTCTCGCCGAGGCGGCAAAAACAATCGGGCGAGTGCGCGCATCAGCCGCGCGCTATGGGCGCACCGTCCGCTTTAGCCTCTCGACACGACCGATTCTCGCCGCCACCGAAGAAGCGGCATGGGCACGCGCCAAGCGCATCATCGAAAGGATTCGCGAAATCCGCGGCGAGGCGATGCTCGGCGCGCCAAAGAAAACCCCGCAGAACATTGGATCGCAGCGGCTGCTCGCGGCAGCCGCCGAGGGCGAGGTGCTCGACAAGCGGCTCTGGACTGCAGTTGCCGCCGCCACTGGCGCGCGCGGCAACACAACGGCGTTGGTCGGAACGCCGGAGCAGGTCGCGGAATCGATGCTCGCGTATCACGAACTCGGCGTTACGACATTCCTGATTCGAGGATTCGACCCTCTCGAAGATGCAATCGACTATGGCCGCGAACTCATCCCGATTGTGCGGCGTGAGATCGCGCGGCGCGAAGCGCGCGGCACCGCCGAGCAGCGCGCGGCTCAGTAGCAAGTCGAATGAAGCTGGTTGCGATTCTGGGAAGCGTCACGCCGCCCGGCCGCTTGCTGAGTGCGGTGAAGTGGATGCTCGATCAAGGGCGAGCAGCCAATGCGGGTCTCGAGACGAACCTTATAAACCTGGGTGAGCAGCGTGTCGCATTCGCCGACGGCCGCCCGCCCGAGCAGTACCACGATGACACTGCCGCTATCGTCCGCGCCGTGCTCGATGCCGAAGGTGTGATCCTCGCGACGCCGGTTTATCGCGGCTCGTTCACCGGCGCGCTTAAGAACCTGCTCGATCATCTGCCGATCGAATCGCTTGCCGGCAAGCCCGTCGGGATCGTGGCGATGGGCGCGACCAACCATCACTTCCTCGGCGCCGATTGGCATTTGCGCGACGTGCTCGCATGGTTTGGAGCGCTAACAATCCCGACCAGCGCTTACCTCACTTCGAATGACTTCGTGGAGGGTGCGATCAGCGAGAGCGCGAAGCAGGACCTCAAATCGCTGACCGCCGCAATCGTGAAACTCAGCGAATTGACTCCCGCACGGGGCGATTTCATCGGGCCCAGGCCATTGGCGGCCCGTCGCGACTAAAATCCACTGCTGCCAATCTGAATATTCTTCACGCCTTCCAGCAGACCGGTAGGAATTACCAGATTCATTCATAAGCCTTAAGGTGCGCGCAAATGCAGCGCGTGAAGTTCTGAGTTTGCCTTGATTTCGCGCCGGCTACGAGTGGCACGGTCGATGCGTTTGCAGACCCATGGACTGACTGAAGTTCGTAGGCTTAGCCTATCAGCAATGCGAGGGAGACTATCATGAGGAAGAACCGACTCTTAATCGGAAGCTTTGCGCTGGCATCATTTTTTCTGTCGGTGGGGTGCTTCGAGTACAAGCACACCACTACTGAAACACCCGCACCGGCGACCGTCGAAGTGAATCCGCCCGCGTCAAGCAGCAGCAGTACCACCACCACTACGACTGAAGATGGCACTGGCGTCACGCGGGAGCGATCGACCACGACAACTAACTACTAGAGTTTGACGCCCGATCAATTGACAAAGCGCCTACGTGTAATTAACTCCACACCTGGGAGCCTTCGCGTTTCAGTCTCGCATTCCAAACCGCGACTTCGCGTTCGGAATGCGCGCTGAGTCAGTCAGGATCTTGGTCCTCCGTGGGAGTTCAGCACCTTCTCGAGTGCCGGCCAGCGTGTTTCTGTTCTGCTTGAGCTGACGCTCAAGTATCGTCCGAGTACTGTCAGGATAATTTTCTTTGAGGGCCTTCTCGTACTCGGTGATTACTTCGCGCGCATCGTCGCGGCACCAATCAATCACGCCCGTGTCGCCCACGCCCATCACGACGTTTCAGGTCCATCGCGATCCGATCGATGAATCCGCTGAGGCTGCCAGCCTCGTGCCTGGGCTTCTCGGCTGACCCTCCCAAAGCCTGACGCTCACTATTCAGTTGATCAGCGTCGAATCTGCGCGCTGACTCCTGCCGGTTGAAGAACTGGACGAACTTCTTCTCGCTCACATCGGCGGCCGCGCGCCGATAGCCGGCGGCAACCGACCGGCCTCGTCGTGCGCTTCCTTCAGCATCCTTGTTTTGCAATCGAGGGCGACGATTACGAACTCGGTGCGCGCTGCCTGCTCGCCAGCGGAATAGTTGTGCGCCCGGTGCCGCAGGCGAGATCGAGCATGATCCTCGGTTTGAGGGTCTCGGCCAATAGCACGTAGAAACGGACATCAGCTTCGTCCCCCAGATGCTCAAGATCGAATTCGGACGGTTCTCGATAGATCTGAACCATGCGGCAATCCCGCTCACGCAGAGCTCCAGGCGAACGATCGCGACGCAAATCACGCGCCGTTCGCGATATCTGAAGCACTCGCGGAATGCGGCTTAAA
Source organism: Candidatus Binataceae bacterium (assembly GCA_030037595.1). GTDB lineage: Bacteria > Desulfobacterota > Binatia > Binatales > Binataceae > JASHPB01. Next base: position 4,649 of record JASHQJ010000083.1, on the reverse strand, counting down.
TCGCGATAATTTGCCAGTTAAGGGTGACAGAACGGCAATAATGATGAAAAGTTTGCGGATTCGGTAATAACTTCAGAGAAGCTGAGTCTCAGCTCGTTCTACCGCCGTATCGACGAGGCCCCCTACCAAATGAAACTCTACCGCGAGCTCGCTGGTTGGTGGCCGCTCTTCTCAGAACCCTTGCACTATGCTTCCGAAGCGGAATTCATTCACAAGGTCCTCGACGACTTCGGTAATGGCCCTCGTCAGAGAGTGCTCGAGCTGGGATCGGGCGGAGGCAACAACGCCTTTCATCTGAGCGCACACTATTCGCTCACGCTGGTCGACGTTTCGCCACAGATGCTCGGCGTGAGCCGCAAGCTAAATCCGCTATGCGAACACATCGAGGGCGACATGCGGACAGTGCGGCTGGGACGCGCATTCGATGCGGTCTTTATCCACGATGCGATCTGCTACCTGACTTCAGAGCAAGACCTGCACGCCGCGATGCGAACCGCCTTCGAGCACTGCAGAGTCGGCGGCACGGCACTCTTCATGCCAGACTTCGTTTGCGAGACATTTGTCGCCGAAACCAAGCATGGAGGCTACGATTCGGGCGTGCGCGGATTGCGTTACCTGGACTGGACCTACGATCCGGACCCCGACGATACGACGTACATAGTGGACCTCGTAATCGCGATGCGCGAAGCGAATAGCGAGGTTCGAGTCGTTCACGATCGGCATATCCAAGGCTTATTCGCTCCGAGCCGATTGGCAACGCCTGCTCAAAGAGATCGGCTTCGAGGTGCAGGTTATTGCCGATCCCTGGCGGCGCGAAGTATTTGTTGCCAGACGCCGTGTTTAAGGCAGCCATCAACCCAGGAGAAAGTCGATGGTTCCGATCAAGAAACTCATCGCGATAGGCCTGATAGCTTTTGCTTCGAGCTGGATTGTCTCAATGACCTCAGTAGCCGCTGATCCACTTGGTCCAGCGTCTGCAAATGTCGTCAAGGTGCAGGATCAGGCGAACGCCGCGACCGGTCGCCTCATAGGCTTTGCATTTGTCGATACTTCAGTCACTAGCCGAGGATCGCTGGCGAAGCTGCCGCCAGGGACGAAGATCTATCCACCCGGATCGACAATCACCGGCACCGAAGGATGTCCTACCACCCGTTACCATACTGATGGCCTGATTGTCGCGGTCATCGATTATCAAGGCAGGCCAAACGAGGGCAGCATCACCGTGATACGGCATCCGGCTCCAGGAATGAGTTTTCCGGGTGCGCCGTATTACCTCGATCTGAACGCGGGCCGCACCCTTCAATACCTGGGACCGATCGGCGCGAACGGCACTTACGACGTGAAGTTCAGTTACAATTACGCGGAAGGTCAGCAGAAATCGACGGCGGCGAGATTGACCCTCGCGCGCAATTGCCCAGGGGGTGGCGGCTTCTGATCAAGCGCGTGCCGGTGCGCTCAAAGGTTTCTTGCCCGAGAGCACCGCGAAGATCAGATTCCGATATGTGCAGGTAACCTCGATGAAGCCGGTCTCGCGCATCCACGCGAGCTGCTGTCCCACCGTCGCCGGCAGGTCGCGATCCATTCGCTCGACGGCCGCTTGAAGATCACGTTCTGCGATCTTCGAGTCGCGCACATGCTTCATCCAGATTTGACGGATGCGCTGATTCAGCGCCTGAGTTTCGCCCGCTACCTGATCGGCATTGATGAACATCCCGCCTGGCGTGAGGTACTTGAAGATATCGGCGAACAGGTGACGCTTGCCGCTGTCGGGCAAATGATAGATGGCGAGCGACGACACTACCGCATCATAGGTCGTCGAAGGTCCACCCTCGGCCAGTGCAGTGACAAATCGAACCCGCTTGCCGAGCGGCTTGAGACGCTGCCGCGCGATCATCAGCATCTCGGGCGTGAGATCGAACAACGTCAGATGCGCTTTCGGAAACTCGTTCGCGATCATCGCTGAGAGCAGTCCACTGCCTGCACCAAGGTCGAGCAGTTCGAATCGATCATCTTCCGCGAATGGAAGCATCTCGATCACTGAGCGATAGAAGTCACCCGAACAAGGAATGAGCTTGAGCCGCGCGCGATCGTAACTATCATCAACAGGAGTCGGAGCTGCCTGACGTGATTCCGCCTTGGCCGAAGGCGGCTTGCGCAATTTTGGAGCTTGCTTCTTTTGCGGACGCGTCGCCACGATCGTCAGATCAGTCCCGCACCACGCGCCCATCGATACTTGGCGCCCAGCACCGCCACCGGCTTTTCGGTCGTATAAGGATATGCCGGAATGCGCCGCTCGAAGAGATAAGCGCACGCTTCCTCGACTTCGATGTCGCCGACCAGCGACGCGACCAGAGGCTTGTTGATTCCCTTGCGCCGCTGCTCCTCGACGACTTCGGCCGCGAGCCGCGCAAACACCATCGGCGGCGTGATAATCGTGTGCCAGTAGCCGAGCACAAGTGCGTGCACGCGCTGATCCTCGAGGCCGAGCCGAATCGTGTTCTGGTAAGTAGTGGGAGGCTCGCCTCCCGTGATGTCAACGGGGTTCCCGGCCGCACCAAACGGCGGAATAAACTTGCGAAACGCCTGATCCAGGTCGGGCGGCATCGACATCAGCGCAAGCCCATTATCCACGCACGCGTCGGCGAGCAGCACGCCCGAACCTCCGGCGCCCGTGATGATAAGGACGTTCTCACCCTTAGGCGCAGGCATGAGAGGAAGGCATCGCGCGAACTCGAGCATGTCATTCAGGCTATAAGCTCGCACCACGCCCGACTGTTTCAGAACGTCGTCGTAGATCCGATCGTTGCCGGCCAGCGCCGCAGTATGCGATCGCGCGGCGCGGGCGCCGGCCGACGTTCGCCCCGCCTTGAGTACAATCACAGGCTTCTTTGCAGATACGCGCTTCGCGACTTCCGCGAACGAGCGCCCGTCCTTGAGGTCCTCGACATGCATCGCGACAACGTCCGTATCGGGGTCGTCCTCGAAAAACGTAAGCAGGTCGTCCTCGTCCAGATCAGCCTTGTTGCCGAGGCCGACGATCGCCGACACGCCCATCTTCGACGAACGGCTGAAGCCGAGAATCGCCATCCCAACTCCGCCGCTCTGCGACGACAGTGCGACCTTGCCTCGCACGTCGTAGGGCGTGCAGAACGTCGCGCAGAGATTCATCGGCGTATAGTAGAAGCCGTATATGTTCGGCCCCATCAAGCGGATGTGGTTCTGCCGCGCGACGTCGAGCGCTTCGCGCTGCAGATCTACGTTGCCGGTTTCAGCAAATCCCGACGGAATTAACACTGCACCCGCGACATGCTTCTCGCCGCACTCCTGCAGAACCTTGGCGACGAGCCGCGCGGGAATTGCGAAGACAGCCACATCGACATCACCTGGAACGTCTTTGATGCTCTTACAGGCCTTTATTCCGAGTACTGAGTCGAGACTGGGATGAATCGGCAGGATGCGGCCCTTATAGCCGCCGTTGACCAAGTTCTTAAGAACTGAGTTGCCGATTTTACCCTCCTCGGCTGAGGCGCCAATGATCGCGATCGATTCGGGCCGCATGATTCGATTCATCGCGCGCTTGATTTCGTCGCGCGATGGACGATAGCGCTCAGGCGCCGGCGTGAAATCGAGAAGAATCCGAACGTCGGCCGCGATTGCTCCACTCGAGGATGCGAAGACCGGGTTCAAATCGACTTCCACGATTTCCGGGATGTCATCGACCAGGTGCGAGACATTCTCAATCAACGCCGCGAGCGCCTCGCGATTAGCCGCGGGACCGCCACGCACACCGCCGAGAATCTCCTTGCCACGTATTTCGTCAAACATCGCTTGCGCTTCGGCAGCCGTCACCGGCGCGAGCCGGAAAGTGATGTCACTCAGCAGCTCCACCATCACCCCCCCCACTCCGAACGCGACGAGTTTGCCGAAGCTCGGATCGGTGATCGCGCCGACGATTAGCTCGACTCCCGCGCCGGCCATCCTCTGAACAAGTGCGCCGTCAATTCTTGCGTCCTTCTTGTAAGCCTTGGCTCTGGTGACGAGGCTCTCGTATGCCGCTTCGACTGCTTTGGCATCGGCGAGATTCAAGGTGACCCCGCCCGCGTCGCTTTTGTGCAGAATGTCGTGCGACGCGATCTTCAATGCAACCGGATAGCCGATTTCTTTTGCGATACGCGCGGCCTCGCCGGCCGACGCGGCGAGCGCCTGCGGCGGAATCGGGATTTGATAGGCGGCGCAGATAGTTGCGTTCTCATCGGCCGAGAGTGTGGTGCGGCCTTCCGTCCGGGCGCGTTCGAGAATCGCCCTCGCCCGCGCGCGATCGTAACTCATCGAACTCCTTTCTTCCCGGCTCGGAACTCAGGCCGCGCCCGGAGCAGCATAGCTGATCAGCTCGAGCAGGTTTCCGTCGGGATCGCGAAAATAGACGCTTACTCCTTTGCCGCGGCCGCCGAGGCGAGGGACGGGTCCCTCGATGATCTCGATTCCCTGTTGCTTTAGATGCTCAGCCGCCGATTCGGGCGTGCCCGGCCAGACGAAGCAGTAGTCGCCGCCGCCGACCGCGGGATGCGCCGCCTTGAGTGTGAAATCATTCGTAGCTGGATGCAGATTAAATCGATGTCGTCCGAAACTGATGCTGACGATCGGCCATT
>JASHQJ010000082.1 GCA_030037595.1 Candidatus Binataceae bacterium | reverse complement strand
GAACTCGCACCGCGGCTTCGGCGGATGCTCCGTCCCAGGGGCCGGCTCATCCTGTCAGGAATTCTCGCGCGCGAGGTGCCGGCTGTTCTCGGCCGCTACGCGCCGCCACTAAAGCTCGCGGTGCGAGGCGTCAACCGCGGATGGGCCACGCTAGTGCTCGCGCGATGAACCGCCCGCCGCGCTTCGCACTCGAATCGCCACCGGATGCGGAGGGCGTCGCCTGGGTGACGGGCGGCGAGCTGCATCACATGCGTGACGTGATGCGCCTTCAGCCCGGCGCGCGCGTCGCCCTGCTCGACGCGGCGGGCGTCGAATACCAAGGCGCACTCGCCAAGTACGAGCGCGCACGAGCCGCGGTGAGGATCGATTCGCGCGCCGCGCCGCGCGCGGCCGCGCGAATCGTTCTCGCCGCCACGATCATCAAGGGGCCGCGGATGGACTTCGTCGTCGAGAAAGCCGCCGAGCTTGGCGCGGCTGAGCTCTGGCCGCTGGTCACAGCGCGCGGACTCGTCCGCGCGCCGGGCGCCGAGCGGCTCGCACGATGGCGCCGACTCGCGTCGGCGGCGGCCAAGCAGAGCCTCGCACCGCAGCCGATGACCGTCCATGCGCCCATCGAGTTCGAGGACTTGATTCGCGCCGTCCCGGCGGACACGCTCGCGATTATCTGCTCTGCGGGCGCGCGGCCGCTCGGTGATATCCTGAGCGACGTGAAGCCGCGGGCAGTGCTGCTCGCATGTGGACCCGAAGGTGACTTCGAGCCAGCAGAGCTCGATGCCGCGACCGAGTCGGGTTTTGTCGCGGCTGGCCTCGGAGCGAATCGGCTCCGCAGCGAGACCGCGGCCCTCGCGGCAGTAAGTATCGCGGCGGAGCGGATGAATCGCGGCGCTTAAGCGCGTCGCACGGAGGACTTCGATCGGTGGCCTACAAGTTCGCGTTCGTCATGGATCCGCTCGACAAGGTGCTGGTCGACAAGGACACCACCTTCGTCTTCATGCTCGAGTCGCTTAGCCGCGGGCATGAGATCTACTTTCTAGGGCTCCGCGACCTCTACGCGCGCGGCGCCCATGCCTTCGTGCGGGCGCGCCAATGCGAACTCGCGCGAACGAATCCGCACTATCGATTTCTCGACGAGGGCCACGACTATCCGATCGAGACTTTCAACGCCGTCTTCATGCGCAAGGATCCGCCGGCCGATGCTCCTTATCTCTACGCCACGATGCTCCTGGGCCAGGCTGATCGCTCGCGGACGCTCGTCCTGAACGAACCAGCGGGACTGCGCGAGGCCAACGAAAAGCTATACGCACTGAATTTTCCCGAAGCGATTCCGCCCACGATGGTTACGTACGAGATCGCGCGACTGCGCAGTTTCATGGAAGAGCTCGGTGGTGAGATGATCGTCAAGCCGCTCGACGGCCATGGCGGCGAAGGCGTCTTCCATGTCTCGGCGCATGACCGCAACCTCGGCGCGATTCTCGAAACTGTCACGCAATACGAGTCGCGGCCGATCATGGCGCAGCGCTATCTGCCCGAGATTCGCGGCGGCGACAAACGGCTGATCGTGCTCGACGGCGAGCCTCTCGGATGCACGCTGCGCGTGCCGCGCGAGGACGAGCATCGCGGCAATATCCACGTCGGCGGCACCTGCGTGCAGTCGCCGGTGAGCCCGCGCGATCGTGAAATCTGCGCGATGCTGAAGCCGCGGCTAAAGCGCGACGGTCTCTACTTCGTCGGCCTCGACATCATCGGCGATTACCTGACCGAGGTGAACGTAACGAGCCCGACGGGCGTGCAGGAGATCGATCGCCTCGACGGGGTGAGCCTGGAGGCGAAGGTGATCGATTTCGTCGAGCAGCGCGTCGCCGCATTGAAGCCCTGACGCCGCGCCTTCGAGATTCGGATCGCATCTGACCGTTTCGCAGGTTTATTCCATGGGCTTGGCGATGCCCGGTTGCAAGCGATGCCGGAGATCGGTAGCAATTGAAGTTCGCGTGCGCGGCCAAGCGCCGCGTGTCAGGTCGCGACGGCGGGCAGGTAGCTCAGTCGTAGAGCAAAGGACTGAAAATCCGTCCGAACTTCGTTCGGAAAAAAAACCAACTTCGGGTCCGACGACCTCGCCCCTACGCGAGGTGATGACCGCTCAAGAACTCGCCGACTATCTCCACGTCCATGTCGGTACTGTTGAGCGACTCGCTCGACGCCGAAACATTCCACACGATTCAGAGTCAGCGACCAATGGCGTTTTGAGGTCAAGTCGATTCGTCGCTGGTTGCGCAAAAGGTCCCAGTAAGCTGGCGCGGGTTAGCTCCGCCTTTCCCGCACTGGCAAGGGGGGGCGGTAAAGCCGCGGTCCCGCCCTCCAGTCCTCTTTCTGAAAATTCGCCCAGCGCCTGCGCTTGTCTGGTGGCGATGGCTGCCCTGCTATGCCCGTTGTCTGATGAGGCCGTGGTACACGAAAAGCACCAGAATCGAGCCAAGCACCGCAATTCCAATGCTCGGTAGGTTTATCCCGGTCATGCCCTGGTGGCCCAGCGCTTGGAAGATTGCGCCTCCGACCAGTCCACCGATGATGCCCAGGATGATGTCGCGAATCAGCCCTTCGCCACTCCGGTTGACGATTTTGCTTCCGATGAAGCCCGCAATCAGACCGACCACAAGCCAAGCCACGATTCCCATCTTCGTTCTCCTTTGACGAAGTGCGTGTCGCCTGCACCGTGTCTGCGCTGTTCGATTGGGATTCAAACCAAATTGGCTGAGCAAAGTCGAGCGAAACATGCGGTCTGGGGCCGAAAAAAGCGCAGCAGAGGAAACGCCGCGAGAATTGTCGTTTGGAGGGAACGGCCACGCTCGCGGTTGTTGTGTTGTTGGTTTATTGCTGCTGTTCGGGTGGGCGGGTCAGCAGCGCGACGCGGTGGCGGTGGTTAACAAAGTTCGGGTGGCCTGTGACAACGGGCCGACCACGGCTTGCATTGACTACCAGACCATTCAGCAAGAGTCTTCGGACGTGCAGCCGTCCCGGGCTCATCGCGGAATCAAGTGTCATCGTTGCCGCGCAGCCGAGGTCATCTGCTGATGGGCGTCTACGAACGAGATAGTGACAGTGGAGTCTGGTGGGTGCGCTACTCCGATGCTGCCGGGAAGATTCACCGTGAAAAGGTTGGACCAAAGCGGCTCGCCCAGCAGGTCTACGCCAAGCGAAAGACGCAGATTCGCGAAGGCAAGTTTTTCGCCGACCAGTTAAACCGGAAGCGGCTTACCGTGAGGCGATTGATGCGTACCTCGCGAAGAACGCAGGCCGGTTGAAGCGCTTTCTACCATTACAAACGATTCGCACGTTACTGGAAGGAGGGACTGGGAATGCGTCCGCCTCAGAAGTGCAACCTCACGACATCAACCAATACATCGCCGAACGGCTTGGCAAGCTTTCTCCCGCCAGCATTAACCGACAGCTCGCGTTCCTGAAGAAGGTGTTTTCCGATTGCGTCTTGGACGGACTTGTCTCAACAAACGCTGTGAAGATGGTGCGGATGCTGACGGAGAACAACGCCCGTACTCGCCTACTGACAGCGGAAGAAGAACGGCGGCTGGTGGACGCGATCCCCAGGCACTACCGCGCTGCTGTCGTCTTTGCTCTCACACCGGACTCCGACAAACCGAGCAGTCGCGTTGACGTGCTCGATAGAGTCCCAATCGAAGTCTGGTAAGGGGCGATTTGTACCCTGAATTCCGTCGCCTCGCGAATCACTGATTCGGCAACCTCGGAACTTGTATTCCCGTTCAATAAACACAACTTCTACAACCGCGTCTTTCAACCGGCGCTCAAGCGAGCGGGAATAGCGGATTTCAGGTGGCACGACCTCCGGCACACGTTCGCTTCGCGGCTCGTTCTGCGGGGGGGGTCCGCTATACACGGTAGAGTCTATTGGGGCATCATTCCTTCCGCATGTCCGAACGGTACGCGCACCTCTCGCTGGATGAATTGCGGAGCGCGGTGAACGGATTGACAGGTGATACCGGAACTGACACCAATTGGAATTCGGACGGATTTCGGGGAACCTCTCGCCGAAAAAGTCAGCGAAATTCTGAAGGAATTTCGGTGTGGGCAGGTAGCTCAGTCGGTAGAGCAAAGGACTGAAAATCCTTGTGTCGACAGTTCGATTCTGTCCCTGCCCACCAATACTTTTCCCACTTTGCGAGATGCTTGACAGCCACGTTTGACAGCCTGGGCTCGCGAATCTTCCCTTTTTCCGGTCTCTGCCGGACTGCGGATTCTGCTGCGCAAGTGACGCGGGGCTGCGGGCGGAACTTCCTCCGCCCGACTCACTGCCCTGACCTGATGAAACGTTGCCTCGCACAATGACAGAGGCTCGGTCATTATCACCGACATGCCTTTCACATCTGACAGCGCTAGAGCCGCCCACGCATGCTCCCGCGGATTGAGACGAGCGGCGTATTGGCGAGCGCTGCGATCGCCAAATCTCCAGAAGGCGTTCAGAAACAACTTGCATAACCTTGCCGCTCTGATTTCTCGCCCAAGCGTCACTTGGGGCGATGGATGGCGTGATCGGGTAGCAGACACTGCGATCGCTAACCACGTTGCGCCCGCTTTCCAATCACGGGTATCCAAAGATAAATGGTTAAGTGGTTATCAGTCGCAGAAACGTCGGACTTGACTGGGTTTAAAATATCCACGCTAAGAGCTTACTGCCGCTCCGATCAGTCCGACCTCGTGCGCAACGTCGATTTCCGCGTCCGCCGTGCCTTCCATCATCAGCGCCATTGGCTCGAATTCTCTGATCGAGGTATCCAACGTCTCATCTCTGGCGATTACATCGTCTGCAGTCTAACCGTCCTTCCGCCAACGCTTCGAAACCCGCGTTACCAGACCAAAACGGCCCAGCGAGCCTCTTGAACCTGCGCTTCCGCCTCACTTCGACACCGCCAATTTTCCGGAACAAGAGAAGCGTATGATAACGCAGCAGCAAATCACCAAGGAATTGCGCTGGATCCTTGACCATCCCTGCACGGACCCCGGCTGTAAGGGCCGGTGCCACGATGGCCTTGGCAACGGAGCTGGGCGAGCTGTTTCAACAGGCCATTGCGGACTTCTACCTGGGTTGGTCTGACTCCCATGCGCAGGACCCCGCCGAGGGCCTGGCGCGGATGCAGCGAGCTTTGGCGGATATCAACGGTAGTTCGCTGACGATGAGGTCACTTTGACTTTCATTGATCGCGCAAGTTTAATGCCTCCTCGGTCAGTTCGACAACGCATTCGTTACTATTGACGACGCACTGTCAGTAATCGAGCAAACAGGCGAGCGGGCACACGAAGCGGAGGTCCACCGGACTAAAGGAGAATTGCTGCTGCCGAAAGGCCCGTCGAATGCGACAAAGGCCGAGCAGTCGTTTCGCACTGCAATTGAAATCGCACGGCGGCAGAAAGCAAAGGGATGGGAGCCGCGCGCAACGACCAGCCTCGCGCGGCTATTGCGCGATATCAATCGCCGCGATGAGGCGCGCGGCATGCTCGTGGAGATCTACAACTGGTTTACCGAGGGCTTCGACACAGCCGACCTGAAGGACGCCAAGACACTACTGGAGGAGCTGAGCAGCTAGGGTCAGAGCGAACGGGAAACATGGTGCTGGGGTATCAGGAGCTAGGCGTCGGGCTCAAAACATCGAAATTAAACCGATGAGGCAAATCGCATGGATCGACTCAAAGGCAAGGTTGCTCTGATTTCCGGCGGTGCGCGAGGGCAAGGCGCTGCCGAAGCTCGCCTCTTCGTGGGTGAAGGCGCCAAGGTAGTTATCGGTGACGTTCTCGACGACCAATGTCGCAAGACCGCCGACGACATCAACTCCAGGCTCGGCGCGAAATCTGCGGTTGCTCGGCATCTTGATGTCACTCGTGCGGCGGACTGGCGGGCCGCAGTCGATGTGTGCGAGCGCGAGTTTGGCGGTCTCGACATCCTGGTCAACAATGCGGGAATCGCGAACCTGAAGGGCGTCGAGGAAACCAGCGAAGAGGAGTGGGACTCCGTTGTAAATATCAACCAGAAGGGCGTGTGGCTGGGAATGAAGTATGCCGTCCCTGCGATGCGCAAACGCGGCGGCGGCTCGATTATCAACATTTCTTCCATCCTCGGTCTCGTCGGCTCTCCACGCAACACGGCCTATCATGGCACTAAGGGCGCAGTTCGCCTTCTAACCAAATCTGCCGCGGTCCAATACGCACCGGACAAAATCCGGGTGAACTCGATTCATCCCGGATTCATCTTCACGCCGATGCTCGATGTCGTCACGCGGGAAGAGTTACAGCCACTGCTCGAAGCGACTCCGCTCAAACGCGGCGCCGAGCCGGAAGAGGTTGGATGGTGTGCTGTCTTTCTCGCCAGCGACGAAGCTTCTTTCGTCACCGGCTCCGAGCTCGTGGTGGACGGCGGCTACACTGCTCAGTAGATGATTTGCGCCCTATACTCGCTGAAATCTACAACTGGTTCACCGAGGGCTTCCACACCGCCGATTTGAAGGATGCCAAGGCGCTG
>JASHQJ010000081.1 GCA_030037595.1 Candidatus Binataceae bacterium | reverse complement strand
TCAGCTCCGGCGTCAGGAACTTCTCCTCTTCGGGGCGCACGCCGAGCAGGTGCATCTTGTGCATCTGGAGGTAGCGCGCGTCGGCCGGCTGGTACGTCATGTACTGCGCGCGATACGCCTGGAACATCGGCTGAATCTCCGGCGGAAGCTGCAGGTTCAGGGATTGCTCGATCAGCCCGTGGAGGAAAACCACCGCGAGTGGGCCCGCCTCGGCCTTGGCGCGCGGACTCGCAGGAGATTCGGCGTCGCCGAGGATGCATCCGAGGGCGAATACGGTGCGATAGAGCGTCGCGGGGTCGCGCGACACGGCCCGGCAGACGTTGCTCATCTCGCCGAGTTCGTGGAGCGCGCGCGGCACGGCAGAGGCGAATGTAATCCAGCCGTCGGCGATTTCGGCTGTGAGTTTGCGCGCCTTGGGCGCGAAGGCAGAGATATGCAGGGGAATCTTGTCCTTGATGTTGATCAGGCCCGTTTCGGGGTTCAGAAAGCGGATCTTGTGTGGCGCGCCCTCGCATTCCCATTCGACGGTCTTGCCGCCGAGCAGCTCCTGCACGACGCGGATATACTCGCGCATATCGCTTAGGCGCATCGGCCCGAGGCCCATCGTGTTGCGCGCGGTGAATCCCGTGCCGACGCCGAAGATGATTCGTCCCGGCGCGAGCTTGTTAAGCGTCGCGAGACCGTTGGCTGCCACCGGCGCGATGCGGTTGGTTGGCACCAGTACACCCATGCCGAGCTTGATGCGGGAGGTCTGGTCTGCAGCCAGAGCCATCGTTGCGATGATATCCGGCGAGAGCATCTGCGTGTCATAAAACCACGCGTGCGAGAAGCCGAGCTCCTCCGCGCGTTTGACTGTCTTCCACGCGTCGAGGTTGGAGGCGAGCGCAATTCCGAATTCCATCGTGAGTCCTCGGCCGAAGCTTCGGCTACTCGGCAACTATCATCATTTTCGCTCAGCGCGAAAGCGCGTATCGTGAGCGCGGGCCCGCGCGGCCGAAAGGATTTCCATCATGCTGAAACTCTGGGAGCATCCGTTTTCCCCATACGTGCAGAAGGTCAAAATCGCGCTCTACGAAAAAGGCATCCCGTTCGAAACCGAAGTGCCCGACGCGTTCAGCGGTGCGCCGACCGCATACACCGAGATCAATCCGCGTATCGAAGTGCCGACGCTGGTCGACGACGGGTTCAGAATTTTCGATTCGACGATCATCCTCGACTACATCGAGGACAAATGGCCGAAGCCTCCCATGCTTCCGGCCGAGCCGCACGAGCGTGCGCGAGTGAGAATGATCGAAGACCTCTGCGATACGTATTACGAGGCAGTCAACTGGGGTCTCATGGAGATCCAGGCGTGGAAGCGCGCGAGCGGCGAATTGGCGGAGCGCCTGACGCGGCGCGCCAAGGAGCAGACCACGGGCATCTACCGATGGCTCGAGCGCGAGCTGGGCGGACGCGCGTATTTCAACGGCGCATCGTTCGGCCACGGCGACCTGAGCGTCTATCCGTATGTGCGCGGCTCCGTGGTGTGGGGGATGGCGCCGGAGGCGAGCTCTCCGCTCGGGCAGTGGCTCGCGCGAGTCGAGCCGCGCGAGAGTATCCGCAAGACGATCGACGCGGCCGCGCAGTTCGGCGGCTCGATGGACACGCTGCCGCAGATCCTCGCGTCGGGAGCGTTCGCGCGCCAGTATCGCGACCATCGGCTCGAGTGGATGATGCGGAGCGGTGGCATCGAGATCGTCGTCGAGGGTTTGCAGAAGAAGACGATCCGCTTCGGCCGCGAAATCGAATAACCGCGCCTGGCAATCCCAAAACGCAACAGAAGGGCGTGGCACTCGGCGCGCGCTTCTGCATTTCAAATCGCCCTTGACATCTTAGAGTATTTGCTCTATTAATTAGAGTAATCACTCTAATCATGACTGAGCAAACACTTAATTCCATCCTCGACGCGGCATTGAAACTGTTCAATGCGGATGGCACCTCGCGCGTCTCGACCAATCACGTCGCGCGCGTGGCGGGGATAAGTCCGGGCAACCTCTACTATCACTTCCGCAACAAGGCCGAGATCGTGCGCGCACTGCTGGCTCGAATGATCGCTGACGCTGACCGCGCGTGGGCCGCGGCGGCGAGCGGCCGCGGCGGTCCCGCCGAGCTTCGCGAGGTTATCGCCGGCACGCTGGAAATAGTCTGGACGTATCGTTTCTTCTACCGGGAGCTCGCGGTGTTGGTGCAGAACGACTCGATCCTGCGTCGCCGCTACTCGGCGATTCGGAACCAGCGCCTCAGGCAGATCGAAGACCTGGTTCACATGTTCAACGCCGCCGGTGCGATGCGCGGGCCTGAGGGCCCGGCGCTCGATGCGCTGGTCAGGCTTTCGTGGATGGTCGGCGAGTTCGCGCTCGCGTCAGCGGAGCTCGACGGCGCAACCGGAAAGCGCGCGCCGATCGATCAGGCGATCGCGATGCTGTTCGCGGTCTGGCGGCCCTATCTCACCGAACAGGGCTCGGAGGCACTCCGATGAAAAACATCACGCTCAGCCGCCGCGCATTCATCTTTTGCTCGGCAGCATCGGTCGTGCTGGCCGCGACACGCGCGCATGCCTACTACGGCGAAGGAATCCTCGAGGGCGAGAGCGGCCCGGCCTTCGCCCCATGGCACGAATGGTCGCCGGATCTGCCTACCGAGCCGCTCAGCGCGGTTCGCGCTGCGATCCTCGCCGCCAATCCGCACAACACGCAGCCATGGATTTTTCACGTGAGCGATTCGCGCATCGATCTGTTCGCCGACACGAGCCGAAACATCGGAAGCTTCGATCCTTTTTTCCGTGAGATGCACGTCGGTCTCGGTTGCGCAATTGAAAACCTTGCGCTGGCCGCCCCAGTCAACGGCTACGAATGCAGGATCGAACTGATGCCCGGGGCGGCGAACCAGGTCGCTGAAATCGCACTCACGCGCGCGTCGCACACCAAACCCGAACTCGCCTCAGCGATCACCAAACGCCATACGAACCGCGGTGCCTACGACACTTCAAGTCCGGTTGGAATGCCTACGCTCGATGCGTTAGCAGCGCTCGGCGGCGATGACTCCGAGCTGCGCATCGTGTGGTTCAAAAGCTCGTCAGAGCGCAGCGCGCTCGGCGACGCCACTATCGCTGCAACTCAGGCAATCGTGGCCGATGACGATCAGTCGCGCGCGAGCTTCGAATGGATGCGCCGCACATACGATGACGTTCAGCGTTACCGCGACGGGCTGACGCCGCTCGTACAGCCTGCGTCACGCTTCACAATCGCCATTTCGCAATTGATTCCTACCTCTCGTAGTGTGGTCGACAAGTACTGGGTCGCCGAGACACGCGACACTCAGGTCCCAACCGCGAGCGCATTCGGAATAATCGTGGCGCCCGACTCACGCAGCAATCTCTACCGACTTCGCGCCGGGCGGCTCTGGCAGCGGATGCATCTCTGGGCCGTGCAGAATGGAATTGCGATGCAGCCGCTCAACCAGATTATAGAGCGCGCCGAACGCGAGCAGAACGCGGACCTCGACCCGGTGTTCACGCGCCGCACGGCGGCGCTGGTTGGCGACGCGCGATGGCAGCCGGTGATGGCATTCCGGCTTGGCTATCCGACCGAAGATGCAAAACCGAGCGCGCGTCGCGCCGTCGCATCGGTCGTCGTCAATTAGGACACGGTGAATCGGACACGATCGGCGAAATGTCGCCCACGATTTTTCCGGCGACGATCGGCATACAGGCGCGCGGAATCTCCTGACTGAACGTGTGGCCCGCGTCGCGGAGCGTTTCGATGAAGCGCTCGAGATGGCCCATCGCGGGCGGGTAGATGTCGTGCAGTACGACGAGCGCTTGGGGTTCGGCGGCTAGCTGAGCTATCGCGCGGCTTGGCCACTCGTCGTGATGAATCCAGTCCTCGGGTACGCGGTTCCAGATGACGCAGGTATAGTGACTCCGCGTGAGGAGATCGACGGCGGCGCGGCTCAGCAGATGCTTCCCGATTTTGCCGCCGCCGAATGGCCGAACTTCGGCGCTTCACTCGCCAATCCGACGCTCCGTGTCGGCGATCTCGCGCTCGGCGGCATCACTTCGCTGATCCTCGCCGAGTGGGATTTTGTGCGTCATCGAATGATTGCCGATCAGGTGACCCTCGGCGCGGGCGCGCCGCGCGAGCTCCAGGTTCTCGGGCCTGGCGAGCTGACGCCCGATGACGAAGAAGGTGGCGCGCACATTTTGCCGCGCGAGCACGTCGAGCACGGCGGGCGTGCCCGACGCGTCGGGACCGTTGTCGAATGAGAGCGTGACGACGCTCATCGAAGCTCCTACGCCGGCGCGAAGCGGAACGAATCGCCAACGCGCGTGATCTTGCCCGCCGATGGCGTCGCGAAGTGAGTGCCGAACACGAGCACTCCCGAATCAGCATATTTCACGCAAAATGCGCGCCGCGTTTTCTTAGCGAGCGCGCCGTCAGAATCGAAGCCGTCATCCCACTCCGGATACTTGCACTGAATCGGATGATGCATCAGGTCGCCGGTGATAACCGCGTCCTTGCCCTTCGACGAGATGCGCACGCTCATGTGGCCCGGAGTGTGGCCGGGAGTCGGCTCGAGCCACACTTCGCTCGTGATTTTGTGTGTCGGGTCGACGAGGTCGGCCTTGTGCTGCTCGACGATCGGCCGCACGGAATCCTCGACCGGGTCGCGCATGTCGGCGCCGTCGAAGGTTGACCAGTAGTCCCACTCGGTGCCGCCCAGGATGTACCGCGCGTTGTTGAAGGTCGGCACCCACTTGCCGTTTTCGAGCCTGGTGTTCCATCCGACGTGATCGACGTGGAGATGCGTGCAGACGACGTAGTCGATTTGATCCGGCCGATGGCCGATTTTCGCGAGATCGTCGAGGAATGGCAGCTTGAGCTTGTTCCACGCCGGATTGCTGCGGACCTTGTCGTTGCCGATGCAGGTATCGACGATGATGCGCTTGCCTTGCGACTCGATCACGAGCGCGTGGATGCTCATGCGGAGCTTGCCTTCTTCATTGGAGAACACGGGGCAGAGCCAATCAGCCTCCTTGCGCACGTTCTCTGCCGTGGCGCTCGGCAGGATCCAGGTGCCTTTCCACGCACCTTCGGTCTCGATGATTCGCTTGATCGTAACGTCGCCGATTTTCCATTCGCTCATCGGAAACCTCTTTCGGTTGATGCCGCGAACTTAGCCCAAACAGCCGTTGCGCAACAGGCGCCCAACCGGATCGCTCAACCGGATCGTTGCCTTAGTTGCTCCAAGCTTTTCTGATAAGCTCAGCGCAACCTATTTCGGGCGCGAGGAACCTATCTGACTGAACTACACGATGTGACTCACGAGCGCGATGAGCGCGCCGTCCTGGTCGGCGTCGAACTCGCCACTGACGAGGGAATCGCGAGCGAGGAATCGCTCGAGGAACTGAAGGCGCTCTCCGAGAGCGCCGGTGCTGAGGTGGCCGCGACCGTGAGCCAGCGGCTCAAATCGGTCGATCCGCGAACCTTTATCGGCAGGGGCAAGACGGCAGAGGTGCGAGAGCTCGCGAGCAAAAAGGGCGCGTCGCTCGCGATCTTCGACGATGCGCTCTCGCCCGCGCAGGCGCGCAACCTCGAGAGTGAGCTCAAGCTTCGCGTGATCGATCGGAGCCAGCTCATCCTCGATATCTTTGCGCAGCGCGCGCGCACGCTCGAAGGCAAGCTGCAGGTCGAGATCGCGCAGCTCTCCTATCTGCAACCGCGCCTCACTCGCCAGTGGACGCACTTGTCTCGCGTCCGCGGCGGCGGCTCGGGAGGCCGTTCGGGAGGAGTCGGCACTCGTGGTCCCGGCGAAACGCAGCTTGAGGTTGACCGGCGCCGGCTCCGCGAGCGGCTGACTCGTCTCCGCGCGAGGCTTCGCGACGTCGAGCGCACACGCTCGATCCAGCGCCAGCGCCGTCTCGAGGTTCCGTACCCGACCGTAGCGCTGGTCGGTTACACGAACTCCGGCAAATCGACGCTGATGAACGCGCTCACCGACGCCGAGGTCGAGGCTGCGAATCGTCCGTTTTCGACACTCGATCCGACCATCCGGCGTCTCAAGCTGCCCGGTCATCTCAATGTGATGCTGGTTGACACGGTGGGATTCATCCACCGCCTGCCGCACATGCTGATCGATGCGTTCAAGGCCACGCTGGAAGAAGTGCGCACCGCGAATCTCTTTCTGCACGTCGTCGATGCCAGCTCGCCGCTCGCGCCCGAGAGAATCGCGATTGTCGATCGCGTGCTCGAGGAGATCGGCGCGGGTGCGACGCCGCGAATCATGGTGATGAACAAGGCCGACCTGCTCGAGCATCCGCGCCGCCAGTTCGGCGATTTCGACGCGGTCACGATCTCGGCGCTGAAGGGAACAGGGCTCGACCATCTGCTTGATGCTATCGCACGCCACTTCAGCGGCTCGCGCGAGGATGTATCGGTCACCCTGCCGGCCTCGCGCGGGGACCTGGTCGCGATGGCGCGGCGCGACGGCCAGGTGCTGAGCGAGGAGTATGCCGACGGCAAAGTCTCGATGCGGGCGCTGGTGAGCCCGCGCGTTGCCGGCCGTTTGCGCAAAGCGGCGGCACTTTCGGCCTGAACCCGCGCACGATAAATAGTCGTATTGCGATGGCTATCCAGCTTCATCCGCAGCCTCAGAAGCGTCCCGCGTTTGCGAAGCCTGCGCCGGCGCCGACCTTTGCGCACCTGCTCAACCTGCCCAACTTCTTGACGCTCTGCCGCTTGGGCTCGGTGCCTATCTTTCTCACGTTCATCAGCCGCCATCGCTACACCGAGGCGCTATGGGTGTTCGCCGCCGCGGCACTGACCGACAGCCTCGACGGGACCCTGGCTCGACTCTTCGATTCGCGCACTGAGCTTGGCGCCTATCTCGATCCCTTCGCCGACAAGTTGATGCTGCTGTCGTCGTTCGTGGCTCTGACGATTAACGGTGACCTGCCGGGCTATCTGCTGAGTGTGGTGGTGGTGCGCGACGTCGTAGTCGTGGTCGGCTACCTGATGCTGTCGTTCCTGAGCGACGAGCGCTTTCCCGTGCGGCCGAGCTACCTCGGCAAGATGAGCACGTTCTTCCAGCTTGCTTGCGTAATCGCGGCACTGGCGCGATTCGGTTCGATCTCACCCGCTTATGATACGTGGCTCCTGGAAGTGACGGTTGCGGTCACAGCCGCGTCCGGCGTGCATTACATCTATCGCGGTCTCGTCTGGCTGCGCTCGCGTGAGCCGGAGATGTTCTCGTAACCGAGTTGCAGCCGTTCGCGTCAGCTAATCAGAACGACGGTGCGTGCCTGTCGATTTTGGTTGGATACATCCGTCCAAATTCCTCCCGGGCATCGAAAAAATTGCCCATCGATGCATGCGCGAAGTTTTTTCACTTGAACAGGACATTGCAGCGCGCAATGCTGATTGGCGGTTGAGATGGCGAGCAACGTTTCAAGCGAGAAACTCCTTTTCTATGCGGCCGCGGGCGGCCTCGGCGGCTTTGCCGCATGGGGCGCTGCGGAGTCGGTCCTTGGAATCCGCTGGGTTTATGGCCGCGATATTCTCTTCGGTGCGCTGATTGGCGCATTTATCGGCGCTTTCCTTGCCGGAATCGAGGCAATGAGCGTGGGGCAGTGGCGGCAGGCGTTTCGAAGTCTGGTCGCAGGAGGCGTCATCGGCGCGATCGGCGGCGCTTTCGGCCTTTTGATCGGTGAACTTGCTTTCGATTTTCTGGGCGGCCTCAACGGACGAATCCTCGGATGGGGCGTGCTCGGCGTGTTCGTCGGATTGGGCGTCGGGTGGGCCTCGGGTTCCGTGGCGCGGCGGCGCAACGGCGCGATCGGCGGCGTGGTCGGCGGAGCGCTCGGCGGACTCTTCTACCAGGGCCTCACCTCCACTTTCCCGCAGGCATTCGGGCGCGCGATCGCGATTATCGTGCTCGGCGCCCTGATTGGCTTCTTCATCGGGCTTGTCGGTGAGTTGCTAAAACGCGGATGGCTGATGGTCGTACGGAGCCAGAGCCGCAACGCGCGTGAGGGTCGCGAATATCCTCTAACCAAGCCGGTTACGATTATCGGCCGCGCCGAAGAGAGCGATATCGGCCTGTTCGGCGACCAATCCGTGCTTGGGCATCATGCGACGATTCGTCGCGAGGGCCGCAACTTTATTGTCACACCGAGCGGGGGAGGACAAGTGTTCGTGAATCGCCAGCCGCTGAACGGCCGCTATGCTCTCAAGAGCGGCGACCGGCTTGAAGTCGGGGGCACGCTGTTTCTGTTCCGCGAGCGAGCGCAGGCGGTGCATCGTTAAGTGCGCGTCATGGCGAGCAGCGCAACCTCCCGCCGGCTGGCAGTCATACTGCTCGCAGTGCTTGCGGGGTGCGCGACCGTAAACGAAACCGGGACTTCATCCAATGCGCCGACCTCGATCCAGAAACTCGAGTACTATCCATTTCAGGTTAAAGGCTACCAGAACTCCTATCCGCGCCGGACCGTGCTCGTGCTGATGCCGACGATGCAGGCCGATGCGTCCGGCGTGGCGGCGGACCAAGCTGAACCCCTCAACGGCGACCCGGCAATCGGGCAGGTGTTCGGCCAGAATTCTCAGCTTTTGCAGCGGCTCTATTCCGATCCGGTCCCCCCAATTATCCAGGCCGCGATCGCGCGATCGGCGCAGGAAGCCGGCATGACCGCGATAACCTCCAACGACACCAGCTATCAGCCGGGGGTCAGGATGCCCCAGGATTACGTGATTGGATGCAAAATCGTGCGATGCTGGGTGAGGAAGAGCCGGGCGGCGGGAGGTCAATACGGACCAGTTTGGCAAACCGTCGCGGATTTCGGCCTCGATGTGACGATCTACAAGCCTCCGTTCAGCGTCGCCTTCTGGCACGGCAACAGCAACGAGACCTACTACGATCCCCCAGTGGGCTCGCTATCGCTTGGTCCTGAGGACGAAGCCGGCATCTATGACGAGCCTGGGGAAGTCCTGTCTGTCGCGCTTACGCGAGCCGTTGCGGGGATATTCGAGAAGCCCGACCTCCGCAACCTGGTACTCGAGGACGATGTGCGAGGGCACTGACCTTCGCCGTGAAGTCGTCAATCGGCTTGCTTTGAATAACTGCCATATTCGATTACCGTAAAAAACCCCCTTCCGAGGTTATTGCTCTTCGTCGCGTTTTTGCTTGTCGCGCGAGCGGCACTGACCGTCGGAAGCCACGCCGAATATCCGGCGAAGGTATACTGATCGCACGATGGAAATCGGATTCGTCGGACTCGGCAAGATGGGCATGAACATGGTCGAGCGGATGCGCCGCGAGAATCATCGAATCGTGGCGTTCGATATCGACCCGGACAAGCTCAAGGAAGTTTCGACCTTCGGCGCCATTGGCGTTTCGACGCTCGACGAGTTGGCAGCCCATCTGACGCCGCCCCGGGCGGTCTGGGTGATGGTTCCCGCGGGTGAGCCTACGGTGAGCACGCTGAGCGGCCTTGCCGCAAAGCTCGAATCCGGCGACGTCTTGATCGACGGCGGCAACACCAACTTCAACGACGATCCGCGCCGCGCGGCCGAGCTCAAGTCCCGAGGCATCCACTACGTCGATGTGGGCACGAGCGGCGGTATCTGGGGCCTGAAGGACGGCTACTGCCTGATGGTCGGCGGCGAGCGTGAGATCTACGAGCGTCTCGAGCCGATCTTCAATACCCTTGCGCCGCCAGGCGGCTATGCCTACGTCGGCGGTCACGGCGCCGGACACTACGTCAAAATGATTCACAACGGCATCGAGTACGGTTTGATGCAGGCCTACGCCGAGGGGTTCGACGCGATGCATCGGTCTTCGTACGGCCTCGATCTCGCACAAATCGCAACTCTCTGGGGCCGCGGCGGGGTGGTCAGGTCGTGGCTGCTCGAATTGATAGCGTCCGCGCTCGCCAACGATCCATCGATGAGCCAGGTGCACGGCTATGTCGCCGACTCGGGTGAGGGTCGATGGATTGTCCAGGAAGCTGTGGACAAGGGCTTGCCGATGCCGGTGACGGCACTGGCTTTGTTCGCCCGGTTCCGCTCGCAGGTTGAGGACAGCGGCGCGGGCACCTTTGGTGAACGTCTGCTGGCCGCGCTGCGCGGCGAATTCGGCGGGCACGAGGTTCTCAAGCGCCGACCGGAGTAATTTTAGGAACTATGGCTGCGAATTCGTACCAGGCACTTGAAATCGGACGCGTGAGCCCGACGCGCCAATCATATCCGCCGTGCCTCGCGGTGATTTTCGGCGGCGCGGGCGATCTGAGTCATCGAAAACTCTTGCCCGCGCTCTACAATCTTTCGCTCGACGGCGAGCTGCCGCAGAACTTCGGTATCGTTGGCTTCGCGATCGACGATCTCAACGACGAGAGCTTTCGCAACTTCGCGCGTGACGGCGTCGCCAAGTTTTCGCGCCAGCCGCTCAAGGATGACGCGTGGGCGCGGTTTTCATCCCGGTTGCATTTCCATCGCGGTAGCTTCACCGACCCGGGCGACTATTCGCATCTGAAGGATCGCCTCGAACTCCTCGACCATGAGCATGCGACCGGCAGCAATCGCTTCTACTACTTCGCGATCCCGCCCGGCTTTATCGATAGCTGCGCTGCGGGACTCAGCGGCGCGGGGCTGGTGGCTCCACCAAACTCGGGGCATCCGTTTGCCCGCGTCGTGGTCGAAAAGCCGATTGGGCACGATCTCGCGAGCGCGGTCGAAATCAACGAGATGCTCGCGCGATACTTTGCCGAGAGCCAGATCTTTCGCATCGACCACTATCTCGGCAAGGAGACGGTGGAAAACCTGATGGTGCTGCGCTTCGCCAACGCCATCTTCGAGCCGATCTGGGAAGCGCGCTTTATCGACCACGTTCAGATCACGGTCGCCGAGGAAGAGGGCGTCGGCACTCGCGCGCTCTACTACGAGCACGCCGGCGCACTGCGCGACATGGTGCAGAGCCATCTGCTGCAGGTGCTCTGCATGATCGCGTCGGAACCGCCGCGCACCACGCACGCCGACTCAGTGCGGGACGCCAAACTTGACGTCATTCGATGCCTGCGCCAGTTCTCAGAGGAGGACGTCGAGAAGTGGGTCGTGCGCGGTCAGTATGATGAGGGCCTCGTTCACGGAATGGCGGCGAAAGCCTATCGCGAGGAGCCCAATGTCGCGCCCGACTCGCGGATGGAAACCTTCGTCGCGCTCCGATGCTGGATCGACAACTGGCGATGGGCGGGCGTGCCGTTCTACCTGCGAACCGGCAAGCGCTTGCCCAAGCGCTCGAGCGAAATTGCCATCTACTTCAAAAACGTGCCGCGTATCTTGTATAACGCGAACCCGCGCGCCCCACTGGCGCCCAACATGATGACGATTCGCATTCAGCCCGACGAAGGTCTTTCGCTCCACATCATGTCGAAGGTGCCCGGCGCGCAGGTGCGCCTTGCTCCCGTGGCAGTCGATTTCCATTACAAATCCACGTCGCCCGAGGCTTACGAGACACTGCTTCGCGATTTGATTGTCGGCGACCAGACGCTCTTCATGCGCCGCGACACGGTCGAGGCAGCCTGGCATTTCATCCAGCCCGTGCTGGATTCCTGGATCACCTCTTACGACGAACCGAAGCTCTACGCCGCCGGCTCATGGGGACCGCTCGAAGCGGCGCTGATGATCGCGGCCGACGGCCGCACCTGGCGAACGCTCTGAACCAGCACCCACGAGCGAGGAGATAACGATGAGCGCACGCGGCATCACCCTCACCCGCCACATCATGACCAAGCGCGAAACCACTCTCCCGCAGGGCGATCTCGCGCTGATCATGGAGCGGATCGAGTTCATCGCCAAGCGAATCGCGCGCGAGCTGAC
>JASHQJ010000080.1 GCA_030037595.1 Candidatus Binataceae bacterium | reverse complement strand
GCTGTAGCGCACGCGCAAATTAGGCTGGTGCAAGGCCGCCAGACGGCCGACTTGCTGACCCCGGACACGAATGCGCTGGCTCCAATCTGCGAGGAGCCGGATCGTCAAGGAAGTTCGCCGCGTCGCGGCGCGGAGAAGAGCGTCGGCGATTGCCTCGTCAGTAAATGCGAACGTCATCACGTGCAAGTCGACGCGGTGTGACTCGGCAAGCACTGATACCTCCTCCACCAGATCGAGCAGGCGCTGCCGAATCGCATCGCCCCCCTGGAGGCTTGTGAACAAGGCTTCCATTCAAAGTCGAGGGATCATCGACGCGAAGCCAACGGTCGAGCTTGTCACAGAGCAGTTATCGTGGGAGAGCTTTCCCGCAGAATGAGCGCCTCGTCGCCTCACTTCACGCCGAGCAGGTTGGCCATGCATCGGCGTTTGTTCAGTTTCAATACAAAGAACTTTGCTGCGATGACCGACGCCGGCGCATGGGACATCCTGCGCGCACTTAGAAAAGCTCCCGAACTGGCCCCTTTTAGACTCTTCCTGGTTGGATCACGCCTTGATCCTGGTAACGAAAAGTCAGACATAGACTTAGTTCTGGCGCCGCGCTCAGGCTCTCCCTTCAGTGATTACCGAATTGAACGCGCACTCTTGCATTGCCGAGAGTACGGTCTCTTTGGAACAAATCCGGCGTGTCTCATCGATCCTGGTTTTCGCCGACAAGGGCCAAGCCTCCGCGCTGTTCCACTCGCACCCACCACGGTTTTGCAAACGGCTAAGCTCTTCTCACCAAAGCTGGCCAGACTCGTCAGTGCGGGAACCATTCAGGATTATCGGCGCTTCGGCCGGTTCAGCATCGAGTACTGGCGACGAGCCGGTGAATCGGGCTTTTACCAAAAGCTCCCGCGACAACGGTTCAACGGGGTCCTATCCCCCTACCTCAGGCCGGCTATCGAAGTAACTGCCTAACTACGCAGTGCGGCGTGCCGCCGTGAGCAATGATTTGGCCCGGTGCTTTCGCTTCCGGAAACCGGTGCCTTCGACTGCGCGTAACACGCCCAGGACCGGCCTCGCCAACTCGCCTGGAACGATTACCAATGCCCGATCGCCGGGGTTATGCCGCCGCGCCTCCTCCACCGTGTGTACTACACGCGGAATGACTTTCTGCGCGCTTTGACCGACTCCCAGTTGGCGCAAAACTCGCTTCCACCGGGACGCGAAAGTCTTTGACCGGTGTAACATCGGGCTGACCGTGATTCCCAAGTGGCCGCCGCGCACTTCGAATTCGACATCTTCCTTCCCGCGAGCAGCCTCGATCTTGAGCGGTTTTCTGGCCGCCGCACCCTGAGTGTAGGCACGAGTCAGGCCTCGTAAGGCCGCCGCGCTTTCCAACTCCTGACCCTCGTATCGCAGCAGCACATCCCCTCGAGCAATCCCCGCCCGAGCCGCCTGGCTGCCGGGTCCTACGTTGGTCACCATGAGGCCCGCGTGCCGGTACTCTTGCGAAGCCTCAATCAGCGAAACGAAACTATGGGCCCACTTTCCGGGCACTTCGACGAGGACGCTATCGCGGATTGCTCGTGGCGGGCAGTCTTCCCAACTGCGGAAAACGCGAATTTTCCGTCTGCTGTGTGGCATGGTCCTCTCCAAATTGACGTGACGATACTCAAAGGAAAACGTACTTCCTTTGTTGGTATCAGCCCGAGGAGCAAGCGACCGAGCGCAGCCGACCTTCTGGGTGCGCGATGCGCTCCACCTTCGATAACATCATCGTCGTAGCACTCACGTCGGGATAACGCTACAGAGGGTCGTTAAATATTGGCTAGGTGTTCTGAACCCGTTCACGGTTGGCTCGACTAACCGCGTCCCGCAGCAGGGCCTCAGGTCGTGACGCGGAGATTGAGTCGGGCTGGTGCCGCTCAGGCCTGCGGTTCGGCGCTGCGCTGCTCGATGAAGCGCGCGAGCAACAGCCGCATCGAAGAGATCGACTGAATCCCCGTCAGTGGGAAATCGCCCAGGATAAAAGTGGGATAGCCGAGCGCCGAGAAGTCGTCCGCCTCGCGCTTGTTCGCCTCGATCCGCTCGCGCATCGCACCAACGCGCACCTCGCGTCCGAAGCGATCAGGATCGAGTCCGGCTTGCGCCGCGATCGCTGCCAGCACCTCGTGATTGCCGATATCGCGCCGCTCCTCGAACGCCGCGCGGAACATCGCGTCGTGATAAGCGCGGAACACCCCAGCCTCGCGAGCGATCTCCGAGCCCTCGAGCGCGCCGATCGAGTCGAGCCACGCAGGAGGCATCGCCACCGGCACTCCCGTCTCCGCCGCAACCATCAGCACTTTCTGGCGCTCGCGATCGTTCACGATTCGGCCCGGCTTGGCACGATGATCGCGCATCGCAATCGGCACGCCTTTCCATAGCGCGTCGAACTCGAGCTCGCGTTCGAGTTCGCCCACGATTCGCCACGCGATGTAGCAGAGCGTCGACGCGTAGTCGAAAAATATCGGGACCTGGATGCGCACCATCGGGAATTGCCCCGCGATGCGAAATCTTGGCGCGTTTCTATAGGACGGGCAAATGGGCCCCTTGCGTGATTTTGCGCGCCGCGGCCATGCTGAAATTCCGATGGAAAGGAAGCGCCGGCTGGTCATGAAACTCGGCGTCGTCGACTTCGGCGTCGAGACCGCCGAACTGCCGAGCGGCGTGGTCGTCAATCTGCCAGTGATTCGGCATCCCGGCGCCGCGGCGATCGTCGCGCTCGACGCTGACGGGACGATCGCGATGCTGACGCAGTGGCGGCACGCGATCGGCACCTGGATGCGCGAAGTTCCGGCAGGATGCCGCAACGCCGGCGAGGACTTTCTCACCTGCGCGCGCCGCGAGCTCGGTGAGGAAGCCGCGCTCAGTGCCGCGAGATGGGATCGACTTGGCGCGATCGTCACGATCCCGAGCTTCTGTGACGAGCGGATCGAACTTTTCCTCGCGCGCGAGCTTTCAACCGGCGCAGGTCAGCTCGATCACGACGAAGTAATCAAAGTGAGCCGCGTTCCCTTCAACGAAACGTTTGCGATGATCGAGCGCGGCGAGATCGTCGACGCGAAGACGATCACTGCGCTCTACCGGGCGCGGGATTTTCTTGCGCGTTCGCCCTAGCCGCCGATTTTTGCCCGAGGCTTTTTCTATGCCGCCAATCGACGTTCTCGGAATCGAGCATATTGACCTCACCGTGTCCGATGTCGAGCGCTCGGAGGCGTTCTACGACAAGGTGATGG
The DNA here is from genome assembly GCA_030037595.1 of Candidatus Binataceae bacterium. Taxonomy (GTDB): domain Bacteria; phylum Desulfobacterota; class Binatia; order Binatales; family Binataceae; genus JASHPB01. The sequence goes on along the minus strand of JASHQJ010000080.1, from coordinate 3,112 downwards.
CGGCGCTAGGCTTTCGGCGAATCGAAGATACGGACCCGCGATGGGCCAACGCGCATATGACGCTTGCGATTCGTCCGGCGGCCGCCGACGAGCGCGAACTCACGTTCAACCGCTATCGTCCCGGCCTGCATCACCTGGCATTCAAGGCGATTTCGCGCGCTGACGTGGATGAGTTTCATCGCTTCGCCCTGGCCGAGGGAATCGAGGTGCTCGATGCGCCGGCGCTCTATCCTGAATATGGCGAGAACTACTACGCGGTGTTCGTTGCCGACCCCGACGGGATCAAGCTGGAGATCGCGCACCTTCCGTGGGGATACTGGCGCCGCGCGCAGACCGGCGGGCGCGACGAGCGGGCCAGATACTCACCACGCACAAGCAAATGAGTGCTCAAAATGAGTGCTCAATTCGATGGTCGATCCGAAACTAAGGGACGGGAGTTTTCCGAGCGATGCGTATCTCTTGCCCGAGGCGTTATGACTACAGGCGTTGCTACGCGATTTGTGGCATCTCTGATTGGTCGTGGAGGCCCCCCTTGGTCTCCAATGCCACCATCATGTCGTTCCTCGTCGCCCGACAATGGGGCGACCGATTATGCCGCCTGAAGCGGCGTGAGCCGTGAACTACTCAACCACTACTTCGTTCGGGAACAAGAAGGTCGTGGCGCCGTCGTCAAACTGGACCAGGTACATATGGCGCTCGAGATTGTTCACTTCGCGAATGATTCGTGGTTTTTCAGCGAATCGGCTACGACCTTCGTGGTCGCGTACGGGTCGAAGTAACCGACAATGCAGCCCAACGACCGCTTCCGAGATTGTGTTTGCCAGCATGGTTTCTTCTTCCTTTCGTCGCTATCCTACTAGCGACCATCAACCGCCTACGTGCCAGTATAGCAAGCTCCGGGCCTAATTTTTAGACGTACTGGAGATCCAGATCGTTTCGACTTTTCACAGGCTGTGGAGAGCTAAAACGTGTCCTTTTCGGTATAACCTTTCCGTTTTGGTGTGCTGCTTTTGTGACACTTTCCCGCTGGATGCTATGGTCGTGACGTTACACGATGGTCTGAAGCCGCTCATTCTCGGCTGAACCCGAAACAAATCGAGAACCGCGAAGATTCACGGCTTTTACGCGATCTGACTTTAGGGGAAATAGATGCCGACGCTTTATCCGCTAATAATCGGGCGCCGTTCGGTCGTAGCCACGGAACACTATCTGTCAGCCGCCGCCGGCGCACGTATTTTCGCTTCGGGCGGCAACGCTATCGACGCAGCCGTTGCTGCTACGTTTGTCGAAGGCATCGTAAATCCTCATATGCATACTATTGGCGGCGAAGCACCGATGCTCATCTATTCAGCAGTTGCCCGCCGCGTCGTAGCAGTCAATGGCAACATGACCGCTCCCGCGCGCGCGACTATCGAATTCTTCCGTACGCGTAATATCGACATGATTCCGCCTTACGGCCTCCACGCCGCAGGCGTCCCAGCGGCATTTGGCGCGCTCGTAACCGCACTTCGCGAATTCGGTACTTGTTCGCTCGCCGAGGTCGTTGAACCGGCGCTGGAGTTGGCCGAGGACGGCTTCCCGGTTCACGTCGGCCTTGCCGGCGAGGATCGCGGCCCCGAGGCGACTGCAGGCGCAGGCGCCTCGCTGCGGCAGAACGCCGACAATTTCCTGAAGCGATGGCCAACGACCGCAAAACTCTATCTGCCGAACGGGCAGGTACCCGTCCCCGGCGACGTCATTCGCAATGGCGCTCTTGCGAATTTCTTTCACCGGCTGGTCGATGCTGAAGCGGAGGCAAAAAATCGCGGCCGCGAGGGCGCGCTGGACGCCGCCCGCGATCGTTTCTACCGCGGCGATATCGCGCGCGAGATTGTCGCCTGGTCGGATGCCAACGACGGCACGCTCGCGCTCGAAGATCTCGCCGGCTTCACGACACGAATCGAGGAACCAGTGCGGGTCGATTATCGCGGTGTCACCGTTTTCAAATGGGGACCGTGGTCGCAGGGCCCCGTCTTTCTCCAGCAGCTCAAGCTGCTCGAGGGTTTCGATCTGCGCGCGCTGCGCCACAACACCGCCGATTACATCCACACGGTCGTCGAGGCCTCAAAGCTCGCGTTCGCCGATCGCGACACGTATTACGCCGATCCGGAGTTCACTGACGTGCCGATGCAGGCGCTTCTGTCCGACACCTACGCAAACCTCAGGCGCCCGCTGATTGATCCCGCGCACGCGTCGCATGAGCAGCGCCCGGGCAATCCGCGTGCAATGCGCCCGCGTCTCGACGGAGCGCCCGAGTCGCGAAGCTGGGGCACAGGCACTATTCACGTCACCGCCGCCGACCGGACAGGTAACATGATCGCGGTTACCGCAAGTGGCGGATGGATTCCCAGTTCGCCAGTGATCGAAGCGCTTGGCTTTCCGCTCGGCTCGCGGATGCAGACCTTCTACCTCGACGAGCGGCACCCGAACGCGCTCAAGCCGGGCAAGCGCCCGCGCACCACTCTTTCGCCGTCGCTCGCGATGCGCGCGGGAGAGCCGTATCTCGCATTCGGCACACCGGGAGGAGATCAGCAAGACCAGTGGACATTGCAGTTTTTTCTCAACACCGTTGACTTCGGGATGAACTTGCAGGAGGCGGTCGAGGCGCCGAAATTCTCGACGCCGCATTTCCACTCGACCTTCTACCCGCACAACGCGATACCCGGCGTGCTCCGTGTCGAGGAACGCATCGACAAATCAGTACGCGCCGCGCTCGAGGCGCGTGGACATCAACTGGTAGTCAGACCACCATGGTCGGAAGGTCACGTGCTCGCAGTGCAGGTCGATCACGCGCGCGGTCTCGTGTTTGGCGGATGCGATCCGCGCGGCCAGCTCGGCCCCGTGATGGCGGCGCAGGCAATCGGATGGTAGGCGGCATCGCGAAGACGAATTCCCGCCCAAGGCAAACGTACATCGCGACTGCGATGATATTAGCCTCGATCGCGGTCTCGGCGGCAAACGCGCACGCCCAGAGCGTGCAGATCGATCCGGCGAAGATCGTCGATCTCACGCATACCTTCGATGCTTCGACGATCTACTGGCCTGGCGAGGAGACCGGCTTCACGCACGAGTA
>JASHQJ010000079.1 GCA_030037595.1 Candidatus Binataceae bacterium | reverse complement strand
GCTCCGGTCGAGGAATTGCGCGAGCAGCTCCGGCTCGTGCTCGACGTCAAGAGCGAAGGCGCGGTTCGCCTCAATATCATCACGGACGAGCATCGCGGCCACGTCATCGTTCTGATCGTGATGCCGCGCGACGCGTTCTCCGCCGAGGTGCGGCACCATTTGCAGGAGATGCTCGGCGAGCGACTGGGCGGCGCGCTCCTCTACTACTACCTGGCGCTGGGCGAGGGTTACACGGCTCGGCTTCACTTCGCGTTCGCGGCGCCGCCGCCGAAACCTGCCTTGGTCCGCCAACTCGAGACCGAGGTCGGGCGCATCGCGCGGCGCTGGCAAGATCGTCTGCGCGACGAGTTGATTGCGAAGTTCGGCGCGAGCCGGGGACGCGCGATCACTCAGCGATGGGCGCCCGCTTTCGACGCGGAATACAAGGCGGCAGTGCATCCGCGGCGCGCCGTGGCCGATGTTGAACATCTGGAAAACCTGCTCTCTTCCGGCAAATCATTCGTGGTCGAACTTCAAGCGACGGCCTCGCAAGGCAGCGGTCTCTCTGAGCTTCGCATGATTGGACTCGGGCAGGCGCCGATGCTCTCCAAGCTGATGCCGACTTTGCAGAATTTCTCGATCGAAGTCGTCGCCGAGCACGCGCATGACCTCAAGCCCACGTTCGACGATAAGCCCGCGAGCGCTTACGTGCAGGCGTTCTCAGTGCGCGCGCCGGGCGAGCAGCCGTTTGGGTCGATGCCCGGAGCGAAGCTCATTGCCGACGCGATCGTTGCGGTGCGCGAGGGTCTTACCCAGGACGATCCGTTGAATGCACTGACGCTGCAGGCGGGTCTGAGCTGGCGGCAGGTCACTCTAATACGCACCTACCTGGTGGTCGCGTTCCAGATGCGGCTTGCGCCCGCGCGGCTCGGCTTGCAGCGTCTGCTGCTCAACAACATCGAGCTTGCGAAGATGCTGACGGAGCTGTTCGCGGCGCGGCTCGATCCCGATCGCGATATGCCGCCTCAGGAGATCGCCACGCTTCGTGCTGCATACCTCGAGCGCGTCGGCAAGATCGAGAACATCGTTGACGATCGCACTGCGCGCGCACTGCTCTCGATGGTTGAGGCGACGGTGCGCACCAATTACTTCTGCGCGCTGCCCGAACCGGATCCTTACCTCTCGCTTAAATTCGAGAGCTCCAGGGTCCTCGGCCTGCCCGACACACCGCCGCTCTATGAAATCCACGTCAACAGCCCGCGCATGGAAGGATGCCATCTTCGCGCTGGACGAATCGCGCGCGGCGGAATCCGCTTCAGCGACCGCATCGATGATTATCGCACCGAGATTCTTGACCTGATGAAGACGCAGACGGTCAAGAACGCGATCATCGTGCCAATCGGATCGAAGGGCGGGTTCGTCGTGAAGCCGCGTCCCGGTGTCGCGCCTGAGGCGCGCGACGGCGTCGAGGCCTACAAGACGCTGATTAACGCGATGCTCGATTTAACCGACAACCTGACCGACAAGGGCATCGTGCATCCGCCGCGCGTCAAAGTGCTCGACGATGACGGCGCCTATCTCGTGGTCGCGGCTGACAAAGGCACGGCGAGTTTTTCGGATGTCGCCAATTCGATAGCGCTGGAACGGGGCTTCTGGCTTGGCGACGCGTTCGCGTCTGGCGGGGAGCACGGCTACGACCACAAGAAGCTCGGCATCACCGCGCGCGGTGCGTGGCAGTCGGCACGGCGTCATCTGCGCGAGCTCGGCCGCGACATTGACCGCGGCGCGCCGGTGATCATGGCGGGCATCGGTGACATGTCGGGCGACGTGTTCGGCAACGGATTGCTGCTCTCACGCAACATCAAGCTTGTCGCCGCCTTCGACCATCGTCACATTTTTATCGATCCTGATCCGGACCGGCAGACGAGCTTTGATGAACGACGGCGGCTGTTCGATCTGCCGCGCTCATCGTGGGCCGATTACAACCCGAAACTGATCAGTGCGGGCGGCGGCGTTTTCCGGCGCGGTCAAAAGCGAATCGAGCTGAGCGAGCAAGCGCGCACGGTACTAGCATGCGAGGAGGCTGCGCCTGACGGCGAAACCCTGATCGCAGCAATTCTGCGTGCTCCGGTCGAGCTGCTCTACAATGGCGGCATCGGCACCTACGTCCGCGCGATGTCGGAAACCGATGCAGAGGTGGGCGATCACGCCAACGACGCGTGCCGCATCACGGCCGCTCAGCTCCGTGCGAAAGTCGTCGTCGAGGGCGGCAATCTCGGCTTCACCCAAAGGGCGCGCATCGAATACGCGCTCGCCGGCGGGCGCATCAACACCGACGCGATCGACAACTCGGCGGGCGTCGACATGTCGGACCACGAGGTCAACCTGAAGATTCTCCTCGAACCGGCCGTGGCGCGCGGTGAGTTGAAATTCGACGAGCGCAACAAAGTGCTCAGCTCGGTCGGCGCCGACGTCGCCGAGCGCGTCATCGACGACAATCGCGACCAGGTGCTGTCGCTCAGCCTCGAGCAGGCGCGGAGTCGGGGCTCGACCTCGGTCTTCTACGATCATTTGAAGGCGATCGACGATCGTGGCCTGCTGCGTCATCACGACCCGGTGCTGCCGTCGCGCGAGATGCTCGAGGAGCGGCGCGCGCGCTTCGCCGGCCTGACGCGTCCCGAGCTCGCCGTGATCACCGCGTTCACCAAAATCGATCTGGTGCAGGAACTCGAATCGACCGCGCTGGTCGAGGATCCCTACCTAGTCGAGCGCTTCCTCAGGCCCTACTTTCCCGACTCGATCGCGTCGCGCTTCGAAGCGGAAATCGGGCGTCATCGGTTGCGCCACGAGCTGGTCGCAACCGAAGCCGCGAATCAACTCGTCGATCTGATGGGCTCGACTCTGGTTTTCGAACTTACACGCGAGTTCGGTGTAAAGTCGCCCGAGGCGGTGCGCGCGTGGCTAGTCGCAACGGACATTGCCGGAATCGGAGCGCACGTGACGGCTCTCAAGGCGGGCGCCGCGATGATGAGCGCCGAGGCCGAGATCGAATCATTTCTCGCGCTCGGGCGCGCCAGCCGGGCCTCGGCCGGATGGGCGATCGCGAACGTTGAGCCGGCCATACCGCTTGGCCAGGCGATCAATCGCTTCAAGCCGCCGTTCGAGACGCTGCTCGAGTCGTTCGAGCTGATGCTCGTCGATGGCGAGCGCGCGCGGCTGGAACGCATTTACCGCGAGTTGCGCCCGGTCGTCGCGAATGGAGAACTCGCGCACTCACTGGTGCGGCTGATGTTCGCCGATCATTTGCTCACCATCCTGAGCCTCGCGTTTCGCCGCGGCATGCCGCCCGAGCGGGTGATGGAAGCGTACTTCACGCTTTCCGCCGTGATTAACTTCGCGATCCTTGAGCAGGGCCTCGAGTCGATTGCGAGCGACGATCGATGGATCCGCCGTGCCGTGCGGGAACTCGCGTCCGAGTTGCGCGCCGCGCGTATCGCGCTCTGCGGAGCGGTGTTGGATGATTCAAGCCGGAGCGTCGAGGAAGCGATTGCGCGGATGAAAGAAACGCGCGCTCGGCAGTTTGCCGATGTCGATAGACTCTTTGTCGAACTAAGCGCGTTGAAGGAGCTGACTCCCGCCGCGCTGCATGTCACGATCCGGGCGCTGACACGCCTGGCTGAGGCGCCGGCGGCGTAGCGGCGGCGAGTTGCTGCCCGTTGGTCATCGGACCGGTCGCGAGCATGGCCGCCTGTTGTTCCGGCAGCAAATCCTGGTAGAGGCGAAGTCCCGCGGCGGTGAAGAATGACGCGGTCGCGAATCCGACCGCGAACGCGATCAAATTGAGCACAAAAATCGCGCCCCAGATCGATCCCGTCACGACGATGCCGATCGGTCCGATCAGGACACTGGCAACGATTCGGCCGATCGTAGCGATCGAATTGTAACCGGTATAGACGGCGACAAAGACGAGGATCCGGATCGCGACCGTGAAGAAACGCTTGCGCATCAGGTCGCGGCTGAAGAGCAGCGCGTGAAAACTACGCTGTCCGTTAAAGACCAGCGCGAATTGCGAGAAGTAGAGCCACAGGTAAAGGATCAACGCGCCCGCCAGCGCGATCAGCAACCCAATGTTGAGGAGCACCACGACTGTCGGCGTCGGATTGTAGACCGTCAAGCCGTTGTAGAGTTCGACTGCTAGAACGGGTGCTGCCAGCTTCAAAAACGATACCCAGTAGAACGATGGCGTGATCGCGATTGCCGAATTCAGCGTCGCGAGCGCTTCCGACCAGGTCGTAGGCTCGCGAACGCCGCGCTGGATCCGCGACAGCATGCACATCGTGACCAGCACCACACCTTCCGTGATCGCGAGCAACAGGAAGTGAAGCGAGATGATGAACCAGCTCGGAAACGTATCCGGTCGCTGGGATTTCTGCGGCGCGTACGGCTCCTGGATTGGGATTGGCGCAGCCTGGTCGTAGCTGACTGCCTGCGTATCGTAGTGGATGCTTTGCGTGCCCGGCTCAAAAGTGTAAACCAGCCGATTCTGCAGGTTGATCGCGTCCGGCAGCAGGCAAAGCGCCGCCGCCAGCACCAGCGGTGCAAGCACGATCGCCAGCACCGCCCAGTTGCCGCGCAGATCGTTGACCGCGTTGGCCAGGTAGATGAAGCTGCTTCTTAGGCGCGGCTGAGTCACGGCGCTCAAGAGCGTGGCATCCGCGCGACGCCGAGACAAGCCCGCCACGATGCTGGTTTACGCTCGGCTGGAACGGCCGGTATAATTCGACCGTCGAGCTTTTTCAGCGTGATGAGGTGGCAGTCATGGCCAACGACGACCGCGCGGCGAAGATCGAGCACGAAGACAAAATGATTCGCCGCCTGCGCTTCCTGGTCGAGCTGACCTTTGCGACTATCGCCCAGGATAACGCACTTACGCTCGACCAGGCTTGGGAACACGTCATTGCCCTCAAGGGCGCGGCGGTCGCGATGTTCCCCGGCAAGGAAGAGACTTTCGACCTCATCTATATGCCGCGCTTCTCGCGCCTGTTGGCCGAGCGCTTCGGCGCCAACTGATGAGCGAGCTGGGCGGTCTGATTGCACTGCCCGACGGCTCGCTCATGCGCGGCCGGGTCTCGTTTTCGAGCCGGATAGATTCGATAAGCGAAGGCGGCGCTTCGTCAGACGATAACATCTTGCCGGGATTCGTCGATCTGCAGGTCAACGGCTCGCACGGAATCGGTGTGATGTCCGCGACGCTGGAGGCGCTCCGCACGATGGCGCGGCATCTAGCGCGCGAAGGCACCACAGCGTTTCTGCCCACCGCGATCACGTCTCCGATCGAGCGAATCGAGCGCGTGCACGGAGCGATTGCGGCAGCAATGAACGATCGCGTCGCAGACGGCGCCGCGATCCTCGGCATGCACCTGGA
>JASHQJ010000078.1 GCA_030037595.1 Candidatus Binataceae bacterium | reverse complement strand
ATCTCGCCGCGGAGAGTGCCGACTATGTGATGCTCGACGCGTTCGACAAGGCGCTCTACGGCGGCACGGGAAAACGAATCGCGCTCGAGCGGCTGAAGGGTTTCGATCTTAGCTGCGCGTTTATTGCCGGTGGACTCGACGCCGCGAACGTCGCCGAAGCCGTGGCGCTTCGGCCGTACGCGGTCGATTGTGCGAGCGGGGTCGAATCGGCGCCGGGCATCAAAGACCACGACAAGATGAGGAGCTTCATCGCGAATGCAAAATCTACCCGATAGCCGCGGCCACTTCGGCCAATTCGGCGGCAAGTACGTCGCCGAAACCCTGATGCCCGCGTTGTTCGAGCTCGAGAAAGCTTACAAGGAGGCGCGCCGTGATCCGGCATTCAAAAAGGAACTGGCCGACCGCTCGCGGGAGTACGTCGGACGGCCGACGCCTCTCTACCTCTGCGAAAATCTGAGCGCGCGTCTCACCGGTGCGAAGATTTACTTAAAGCGCGAGGACCTCTGCCACACCGGCGCGCACAAGGTGAACAATACTCTCGGTCAGGCGCTCCTCGCGGCGCGGATGAAGAAATCGCGCATCACGGCCGAGACCGGCGCCGGACAGCATGGCGTTGCGACCGCGACGATGGCCGCGCTTTTTCAGCGTCAGTGCGAAGTCTTCATGGGGTCAGTCGACGTTGAGCGGCAATCGCTCAACGTCTTTCGCATGAAGCTGCTCGGCGCGAAGGTCACCCGCGTCGATTCCGGCAGCAAGAGCCTGAAGGACGCCATGAACGAGGCGATTCGCGACTGGATCGCGACCGTGCGCGACACCTACTACCTGATCGGCAGCGCTGCCGGGCCGCATCCATATCCGATGATCGTGCGCGACTTTCAATGCGTAATCGGAAACGAAGCGCGCCGCCAGGTGCTCAAGAAAGAGGGTCGCCTGCCCGACGTGATCGTCGCCTGCGTCAACGGTGGCTCGAACGCGATAGGAATCTTCTATCCATTCCTGAAGGACGCCAGCGTGCGGCTCGTCGGCGTCGAGGCCGCCGGCCTTGGGCTCAGCGGGCCGATGCACGCGGCGACGATGACGCTGGGCAACGTCGGAGTGCTGCATGGCAGCAAGAGTTACCTGCTACAGGATGAGCTCGGGCAGATTCGCGAGACGCATTCGATTGCGGCGGGCCTCGATTATCCCGGCGTCGGACCCGAACATGCGTATCTGAAAGACAGCCGGCGCGCTGAGTATCACGCCGTAACCGACGCGGAAGCGCTCGACGCGTTGAAGCTGCTGTCGGAGACGGAGGGGATCATTCCCGCGCTCGAGAGTTCGCACGCGCTCGCGCACGCGTTCAAGCTCGCGCCGACCCTCAGCAAGGAGCAGATAATGATCGTGAATCTCTCCGGCCGCGGCGACAAGGACATGCAATCGGTCGCGAGCGCGCTCGGCGTGTAGCTCAAGGCGTCATGAGCAGCAGGAATCGAATCGCCAAGAAATTTGCCGAGCTTCGCGCGCGCAACGAAGCTGCGTTGATTCCGTTTATCGTGGCTGGCGATCCCGACCTCGATTCGACACGCCGCCTCGTGTTGGAGCTGGAAGCACGCGGCGCTGATCTGATCGAGCTCGGCGTGCCATTCTCCGACCCCATGGCCGACGGACCCGCGAATCAGCGCGCACTCGCGCGTGGACTTGGCGCCGGCGCATCGCTTGCCGCGATCCTCTCGATGGTGAGTGAGCTTAGGCGCGAGACGCAGATCCCACTCGTGTTGTTTGGATACTACAATCCGATTTTTCATTATGGCGTCGAGCGTCTCACTGCTGATGCAGCGAAAGCGGGAATCGACGCGCTCCTCGTGATCGATCTGCCGCCGGAAGAAGCAGGCGAGCTGAGGCGGCCGGCGCGCGCGGACGGCCTCGATTTGATCCTGCTGCTCGCGCCGACCACGCCGATCGAACGCGCGCAAGCGATTGCACGTGCAGCGTCGGGCTTTATCTACTATGTCTCAGTCGCGGGTGTGACCGGCGCGCGCTCGAGTCTGCCGACCGATCTGCGCGAGCATATCGCGGCGCTGCGCGCGGTTACCGATCTGCCGCTCGGCGTGGGATTCGGAATTTCAACTCCGGAACAGGCGGGCGAAGTTGCATCGTTTGCCGACGCGGTCGTGGTCGGCAGCGCGGTATCTCTGTTAATCGAGAAGCATGGCAAAGGCCCGGACATGCCCGGCGCGGTCGGCGATTTGGTCGCGGCGATGAAGGCCGCGATGCGCGCGGCGCGCAGCGCACGTTCGCAAGAATCGGAGCGGAGCGATGGCTGAGCGACGAGTCGAGCGCGCGCCGCAGACCGGCGGCGACGATATCTGGTCGAAGTGCCCCAGCTGCCGGGAGATCGCGTTTCGCAAGGAAGTTGAGCGCAACCTCAACGTCTGTCCGAAGTGCGGGTATCATTTTCGCCTCACCGTCAGCCAACGGCTCTCGATCACGGTCGATCGCGGCTCGTGGCACGGGATGCTCGAGGACCTTGCCGTTGGCGACCCGCTCGAGTTCGTTGACAACAAGCCGTATCCGGTCCGGATCGCGCAGGCCCGCGCCCAGAATGGGCGCAACGATGCAGTCGTGGTGGGCCTCGCCAAAATCGAGGAACGGCCGCTCGCGCTCGCCGTGATGGATTTCGAATTCATGGGCGGCAGTATGGGCGTGGTCGTTGGTGAGAAGCTGGCGCGGCTCTTCGATATCGCGGTGCGCAAGCGCCTGCCAATCGTTATCTTCACTTCATCCGGCGGCGCGCGGATGCAGGAGGGGATGCTCTCGTTGATGCAGATGGCGAAAGTATCGGCTGCGATCGCGCGGCTTCGTGACGCGCGGCTGCCGTATATTTCAGTGCTATGCGATCCGACGACCGGCGGCGTTGCGGCGTCGTTCGCGATGCTTGGCGACCTCAACCTCTCCGAACCCGGGGCACTGATCGGATTTGCCGGCCGCCGTGTCACCAGGCAGACTACCGGTGAGGAACTCCCGCCCGATTTTCAGCGCGCCGAG
>JASHQJ010000013.1 GCA_030037595.1 Candidatus Binataceae bacterium | reverse complement strand
AAGGTAGGCCGACGCCTTGCCGTGCGAAACGGAAAACGCCTCGAGCACGGCACATCCTGCGGCGGAGGTCAGTTTGAATTCGTGAAACAGGCGCGATTTCCCGACTCCCGCCTCCGCCACCGCGGCGACAATCTGACCGTGACCCGCGCGGGCGAGCTCGAGCGCGCGTCGCAACTGGCTCATCTCAGCTTGACGTCCGACAAACCTCGAGAGTCCACGCGCCGCCGAGATTTCGAGCCGCGTCCTCAGCGGCCCCGTTCCGACCAGCTCGTACACCTGCACCGGATCGCTCACACCTTTAACCCGCGCCGGCCCGAGCGGGCGATACTCGAAAAACCCGGCCGTCAACTTCTGCGTAGCTTCCGTCACTGCCACCGCCCCCGTCGGCGCGAGCGTCTGCATCCGCGCCGCGAGGCTGGTGGCGTGGCCGATGGGAGTGTACTCGGCGTGCGCTCCGGTGCGAATCGAGCGTACCACCACTTCGCCCGTGTTGATGCCGACGCGAATTTCGATCGGCGGATTACCCGCCTCGCGAAGGCGCGCCGAGTATCGGCGCATCTCCTCCTGCATCCTGAGCGCGGCGTAGAGACTTCGCTGCGCGTGGTCTTCATGCGCCAGGGGAGCGCCGAACAACGCGAAGATGCCGTCGCCCGTGGACTGCACGATATAGCCGTCGTAGCGGCGCACAGCCTCGATCATGAGCGCGAGCGCGGGGTCAACGATCGCGCGCGCCTCCTCGGGATCGAGGCCTTCCATCAGCTCCATCGAACCCTTGATATCGGCAAACAGCGCGGTGACCGTCTTGCGCTCGCCGTCGGCGGCCGCGGCGGATTGATCCTCGACGACCCTGACCGTTGGCTCCTGGGGCGGCCGCGCCAGCGACGGGCGCGGAACGTTCGCACCGAGGGCCGCGCCGCACTGTCCGCAGAACTTGAACTCAGCGGGATTATCGAATCCGCATCGAGCGCATCGGTTCCCGAGCGGCGCGGCGCAGTTGCCGCAGAACTTCATGCCCGCGGGATTCTCGGTATTGCACTTGCCGCACCGCATTCAAATTGAATCTAGCGCGGGCGATGCTTGCCCACCATCGTCAAACTACCACTTGAGCCCGACCGCCTCGGTGAGGAAACGCATGAACGGCGCCGATACCTTGCAGACGTCGCAGTAGAGATCGAGAAAGCGCGGCGAGCACACCTCGGCGCGAGTGAACTGGGTGCCCGCGATAAAATCCTTGCGCTTGATGTCCTCGATCAGCGGATGCTCCGGGTCGTAGCCTCTCGGCGGCCGCGTCAGTTTGTCGCCGGTTACGTCGAAGCGCTTGAGGAACTTTTTTTCGCCGATCACCTGCTTCCATTGCACGGGATGCGCGACGATCGCGCGGCGCACCTTCTCGAGCGTGGGCGGCTCGGGATGATACATGCCAACGCCCGCGTAAGCTTCTGCCGGCGACATCGAAATGTAGAACGCGGGCGACGCGCCGAACCCTCCGTCGCGATGCCCGAACGCGGCTGCTGCATTGGTGCGGTATGGGGTCTTGTCGCGCGAGAAACGCAGATTGCGGTAGATGCGCATCATCGAGCCGCCCGTCGGGCGCGGATCGGCCTCGTAGTAGCGCGCGATCTTCTGGAGCCGCGGCGCGAAATCGCTGATGAAACGAATCATCGGCTCGCGCACCTCGCGCTCGTAGCGCTCGCGATTCTGATTGAACCATTCGCGATTGTTGTTGCGGCTGAGCTCCTCGAAAAACTCGAAGAACGCGGGCGCGAAGTAGCGCTTCGGCGGCATCGTCACGATCTCCTCTAGATCAGCCGCGACGAAGCGCCCGCCCGGGCCGTGCTCCCGTATGCTTACCGTCGCTCATCACCGCCCTGCCGTTGACAATCACCGATACGATGCCGCACGGGTACTGCCTCGGCGAGTCATAGCTGCCAACGTCCGCAATCTTGTTCGGATCGAAGAGCACCAGGTCGGCGAAATAGCCGGGACGAATCCAGCCGCGATCCTCGAGCCTGAACTTCTCCGCCGCCATCGAGGTCATGCGGCGAATTCCCTCCGCCATCGAGAAAAGTCTCTCCTCGCGAGCATAGCGGCCGAGCACGCGCGGGAACGTTCCGTAGAGCCGAGGATGGGGCCGGCTGCCGATCGCGATTCCGTCGCTGCCGATCATCGTCGTCGGATGCCGCAGCACGGCGCGCACATCGTCCTCGTGCATCGTCTCGACGACGACCACCGCACCGACGCCTTCCTCGTTGACGATACGCTCGGCAGCCTCCTTTCCTGAGACGTTCCACTCGTCGCACATCGCCTTTAGCCTGCGGCCCTCGCGCTCGGGATGCTTCGGCATCGATGCGAACAGCACCCCCTCCGGCAGCACCTTGCCCATCCCGCCGCGGCCCTCGCCGAGCGCGTCATTCTGCACCACGGCGATGAGCGAAGTGCTGCCGGAAGTGTAGGGATATTGATCGGCGGTCACATCGACGCCGCGCGCTCGCGCCGCCTCGATCAGCGCGAGCGATTCGCGCACCTTGCCCCAGTTCTCCGCGCCCGAGGCCTTGTGATGCGAGATCTGCACGGGCGCGCCGCCTTCTTCGCCGATGCGGATCGTTTCGCGAATGGAGTCGAGCAAGCCCGCGCCCTCGTCTCGCATGTGACTCGCGTAGAGCCCGCCGCGGGTCGCGAGTTCGCGCGCCAGCTCGATTATTTCCTCGGTATTCGCGTGGCAGCCCGGCTGGTAGATGAGACCGGTCGAGAGTCCTACAGCCCCTGCGTCGAGCGCGTCGCCGAGCCAACGGCGCATGGCGTCGAGCTCGTGCGGAGCGGGAGGGCGGCATTCGTTGCCCATCGCGGCGGCGCGGAGCGTGCCGTGCCCCGCGAGCACCGCAACGTTGAGGCTGGCAGGCTCGCGATCGAACGCCTCCAGGTAGCCCGCGTAATCATCCCACTGCGGCACCTGGGCCGCTCCCGTCCATCCCTGGAACATCGCGCGTCCGACCGCTCCTGGAGCCACGCCGAGGCCGCAGTTGCCGACGACGTCAGTCGTCACGCCCTGCATCACCTTGAAATCCATCTCGGGCGAGGTGAAGACCGCGAAGTCGTCGTGGCTGTGGACGTCGATGAAGCCCGGCGCGAGCGCGAGTCCGCGCCCCTCGATCTCGCGCGAGCCTTTGCGCGCGACCGCGCCGACCTCGGCGATCCGTACGCCGCGAATCGCCACGTCGCCGACGCTTGGCTCAGCGCCGCCGCCGTCGTAGATCGCGACGCCGCGAATCACCAGGTCAAGATGCTCTTCGCTCATCGGGTCGCTCTCCTCGCGGGTCCATCATCACTTCTCGATGCGCAGATGAAATATTCCGTCGGCCGCCGACGACTCGATGACCACGTAGCCCTCGGCCTCCGCCGCGCGCGGGATATCACGCGCGCCGCGCGGGTCGTCGAGCACCAGCTCGAGCGTCTCGCCCTTCTCCATCCGCTCGAGGCGAACCTTGGCGTGTGCCCAGTTGAGCGGGCACTTCACGCCTCGAAGGTCGAGTTTGATGACGGTTTCATGAGGCTTCACTACGATCAGTTTTAGCAATGAGCCGCGGCGTGATTCGAGACCGTCCGCGCGCGTTCAGGGACGGCGGCTTTGCCCCTTCGCTTCGGCCCATCCCTGCTTCAGCGGCACTACGTGATGGAAAAAGATCTTGCGCTGGACGAAGCGCCAGTTGCCGTTCACGCGTCGATAACGATCCTCATAGTAGCCCGCCGCTGTCACGCTCTCGCCGTTGCGCGCGAAACGGGCCTCGATTCCGCAGGTACCGTGCGCCTCGTCGCCTTCGATCACGATGATGTGATTTTGGATGAATGGAATTGCGGCTTCGGGCTCTCTCACCGACGCGCGATAAAACTTAAGCAGCGCCTCGCGGCCTCGCACCGGCGCCGTGTCGCCGCCGGTGATTTCCAGCACGCCGTCATCGCTGAACAGGTTCGCGACCGCCTCGCCCTCGCCGTGCGCGACGTGCCAGCAATACTTCGCCGTGAGTTCCTTGATCGCGTCGCGATCTTCGAGTTCCTGGATTCGCTGTTCGAGTGACTTTGCCATCTGCCGCTCCCCGCAATCCCGTATCTAGCTCTGTTCGTTGCCGAAGACTTCGCTCGCCCGTTTCAAAACTTTGCGCATCGTCTCGGTCGACTGTGCGCCACGGAGCGCATATTCGCCGATGAAAAA
>JASHQJ010000077.1 GCA_030037595.1 Candidatus Binataceae bacterium | reverse complement strand
GACCGCTACGTCGCGCGCGAGGTGCTCGCGCCGTTCGGCGTTGGTGTCGGCCTGCTCACGTTCGCGCTCGTCACCGCGCGCCTCCTCAAGCTCACCGAGATGGTCGTGAATCACGGCGTCTCGATCGCCGACGTGCTCGGCCTCATCGGCTACATCATGCCCGCCTTCCTCGAGATGACTTTTCCGATGGCGGTGCTGCTGGGAGTGTTGATGGGTTTCGGCCGGATGTCGGGCGACCAGGAGATGACGGCGGCGCGCGCCTGCGGCGTGAGCCTCTATCGCCTCGCGGTACCGGTGATCGCGGTCGCGCTCGGAGTGTACGCGGTATCGAGCTGGTTCGCGTTCTCGGTGCGGCCGTGGGCGAATTCGAACCTTACGAAAAAGATCTTCGAGCTGACTGAGACCACCAGCAGCGCGGGCCTCAAGGAGAAAATCTTCAACAGCAACTTTCCCGGCCTAGTCATCTACGTCGATCAGATTTCGACCAGTGACGAGAGGCTCAAGGGCGTCATGATTTCCGACGTGCGTGACCCCAAGCAGCAGAACACGATCGTCGCGAGCGACGGGGTTATCGTCCCGGGCAAGGAGGGCGTTATCACGCTCAGGCTGTTCAACGGTTCAATTTATGGTGTCGAGCCGAAGAGCGAGTCGAGCCACGTCACCAGCTTCCACATCTATGATCTGAGCGTCGAACCGAGCGAGTCGCTCGGCGTGCGCGCCGAGGATCCCGACGAGATGTCGTATGCCACGCTGCTCGCGACGATCCGCAAGGCGCGCGCCGCGGGCAAGCCCGACTACGACGGCGAGACGGAGCTCGCGGGCAAGTACACGATCCCGTCCGCCACGCTGCTGTTCGCGCTGATCGGAATTCCGCTCGGGCTCAAGCCCGCGCGCGGCGGCCATTCGGAGCGTTTCGGTGTCGCGGTGGCGCTCTTCTTCCTCTATTACTCGCTGATGCGGGTCGGTGAGACTCTAGCGCAGCGCGGCATAGTCAACGCCTTTATTGCGATGAGTATTCCCGACCTCGCGTTCATCGCGCTCGCGTTGTGGCTTTTCACCCGCGCGGCGACCGATCGCGGCGACCAGGGACGCGGGCCGGGCGACCTGATCTGGGATCTCGTCGAACGCTACGAACGGAGCCGACAGGCCGCATGACGCTTCGCCCGCGCTTATCTCCGGTGATCGATCGATTCCTGGCGGGCCAGTTCTTCGGCCCGTTCGTGGTGTGCCTCATCGCATTCACGACGGCCTATCTGCTCGGCGACATGTTCGATCGCTTCGACGATCTGATCCGCTACGGCGGACTCGGCATCCTCGGACTCGAATACTTCGCGCTCAAGCTGCCGCTGATCGTGTCGCAGGTGTTGCCGGTCGCGAGCCTCGCCGGCGTGCTGCTCGGCTTCGCGATCCTGAACCGCTCGGGCGAAGTGCTCGCCTGCCAGCAGCTCGGGATCAGCCGGCTTGAGATGGCGGTGCCGGTGCTGTTTATCGCGATCCTGATCTCGGGCTTCAACTTCATGCTGAGCGAGACCGTAGTGCCGGCCGCCACGCGCGAGGCCAAGTATCTCTACGACGTGGAGCTGAAGAAGCGGGAGCTCAAGGCGGTTTTCGCCGCGAGGCGTATCTGGGTGCGCGCGCATGACGGCTTCGTCTCGGCCGAGAGCTACGATCGCCGCACGCGCACGCTGCACGGCGTCACGCGCTACACGGTCGACAGTGATTTCAACGTTGACACGATCGCGCGGGCCTCGAGCGTGCAATGGAACGGCCACAAATGGATTCCTGACGGGCTGAAGGTTTTCAAAATCGACCAGGGCGGAGTCGTTCCCGCTAACAATACCCGGCTCGACCTCGGACTTTCGCCGGCGGACTTTGCGCTGCTTCGGCTCGACCCCGAGGAATTTAGCCTCTGGGAACTGAACCGCTACATCCAGGATTTGCGCAGCAAGGGCCTCGACCCGGGCGGTTACGTCGTCGATCGCGACCTAAAGTACGCGATGCCCTTTTCGTGTCTCATCATGGTCGCGCTCGGGATGGCGCTGAGTCTCGACCCGCTGCCACGGAACTTAAGTCTCGGACGGAGCTTCGGACTCGCGATTGTGATTGGCTTCGGCTACTGGCTCGCCATGGGCATCACCACGTCGTTCGGCCGCTCGGGACTTCTGGCGCCATGGATATCAGCGTGGCTGCCGAACGTGGTGTTCGCGATGATCACGTTGTCTATCTTCCTGTTCGGCGAAGAGCGGTAAAGTCGCGAAGCACGCGCCGTCCCCCTTTCCCTACAATCTGAAAAATATTATTGCCGCCAATTTGGTTCGGTTATAGAAGCACGTTGCAGCGTCAAATCGTCTCGTAAGCCGAGGTCGCGAGTTAAAGACGCAATTGCACCAACCGGATTCGTCCAATCGGAGGAAAAAATGCGCAAACTCATGTCGTTAGCTGTGAGCGTCGGCTCGCTCGGACTTCTGGCCGGTGCCGAAGCCGCTTATGCACAGGCCGCTCCCGTATCTCAGACCTGGACGGTGAAGATCGTCTGCGGCAACCGAGTCGCGCGAGCCTCGCCTCGTCGCGCCGTCAGAGCCGCCGGTTAAACCCGGCAACTACGCAACCGAGGTCAATATCGAAGCGGTTGCCGCACCGGGTAGCTCTTCCGTTCTGGGCTTCGTCTCGGTGCCCGGCGCTTCCCCCACGGAGCCGGTGTCGGTCGGTCTAAGCAGCGCGTTCCAAATCGTCAACTTCAATTGCGCCGATTTCGTGACTGCACTGACCCAGAACAGTTCCAAGCCGGCAGGGTCGTTCTTCACGGGCTACTTCAATATTCAGAGCACCACGCCGATCAGCGTGACCGCCGTGTATAGCTCGCAGGGATGCACTTTCCTCCCTCTGCTACCAACCACCTGCAACGGCCCGGTGACAGTTGACGTCGTCCCGCAGCAAGCAGTCACTACGCCTCCAGCGACGGTCATCGTGCCGAGCACTTGATTTCGCGGGGCGTGCGGATCGCTCCGATTGGCGCAGTCCGCCGCCCTAGGTAGCATCGAGGATATGGCCGTCCTCGACGCTATCATCTCACCGGCCGTAGCCCCCTTCGATCTGCTCGGGCTCGAGCTTACGATGCTCGATCGCGTGGCGCGGCGCGCCGCTTCGCCGCTGCTGATCGCGTACACGTTCGCTGGGCGCTTTGTTTCGATCGGTCGCTATCATCTCTATAGCGGCCCGCCCGAACGCGGCGGGATCAACGTGATGCGCCGGCTCACGGGCGGACGCGTCGTCGGCGCAGGCGAAGGATGGCTCGGCATGGCGCTGATTCTGCCGAGCCGGACCGCGCTCTTGCCCGAGCGCGACGCGCAGCTCAAGCCCGAGCAGATCATGAACCGCTATGCACGCGGCATCTTACGCACACTCGAGCGGTGCGATGTGAAATGTTTCTACCCAGGGCGCGACGCGATAACCTTTGATCGGCGAGAGTTAGCTATGTGCTCGTTCGAAACCGACGGCCAGGGCGCGATGATTTTCGAGGCGGCGCTCGCGATCAACCGTGGACTGGAGGAGCTTATGCACGATCTCGAGCGCGCCGATCCCGACGGGCAACTGCCGTCGGCGATGTACGGGCCCGAAATCGCGACCAAGCTCGTGCGCGAAATCGATCGTGACGTCAGTTCCGAGCAAATCGCGGGCGCGCTCGTCGATGGCTACCGCGATCAATTCGGCGAGCTACGCGTGCGCGAATTCTCGTCGGATGAAGCCGCCGAGGGAGTGCGTCGCGGTGCGGCACTGGCTGACTCCGGATGGCTCACGAATCGCGCGCCCGACTCGTCCTTGAATCTCGCCGCGCGCGTGTCGGGCCAGCTCGGCGCGGTCGAGGCGCACGCCGCGATGCATGACGGCAGGATCGATCGCCTCGTCTTAGCAGGTGACATCATCGCGAATTCGCCCGGCGTCGCTGCGTTTGAGCAAGAAGTGCGCGGCAGCAGGCTCGAAGTGCCATCGGTCTCGCGCGCCGTTGTGAAGACATTTGCGAGCGGTGAGAATTACTTCCTCGGTCTCGCTGATCTCACGAACCTCGTGCAGCTCGTGATGAAGCTCTCATGAATCAGAGCGCCGAAACCGATCTCCTCGCAGCGGAGCTCGCCGATCCGGTGCACCAGCTCGACGCGATCATGCGAGTGGCCGATGACGCATCGCTCATGGTGAGCGACGCCGCGCTCGATGCCCTCGCGCGATGCCTCGGCGCGGGGCGCAAGGCCGTAGAGCGGCGCGCTGCGGATGCCTTCGTCGCGATCGCGGCGCGCGACGCGCGTGTCGCTACGACTTTGCATCGTGTGATCGAAGGTGCCGACCCGCGCGCGCGATGGACTGCCGCCTACGCGCTCGCGCGATGCGGCGCCGGGCGGCTCGCGGAGCGCGCGGTCGATGCGCTGTTCGACGCGCTTGCGAGCGACGACGGCGACGTGCGATGGGCGGCTGCCGATCTGATCGTCGCGCTCGGGCGTGAGAATCGCGGTGCAATCAGTGCGCGGCTGCTCGCGCTTGCGAACGGCGACAATCCCGTAGCGCAGCGAATGGCTCTCTATGGCCTTCGCGATTTGAACGCCGGCGGCGACGCGATGCTGAAAGTCGTCGAACGCGCGACCCGCGCCGACTCGACCCATCTGAGACTCGCGGCGCTTGCCGCGCTCGCTGGTCTGAGAGACTCCGCCGAGGCGGAGCGGATTGCGCTCGAGCGGCTGGAGCACGATCCCGATGCAGGAGTGAGGCGGGCTGCCGCGGCCGCTTTGGGCGCCGTCCCGAATGGATCGCCGCGGGCGCATGCGGCACTCAGGATCGCGGCTTCGAGCGACGACGAGTCGCTCGGCCGCGCTGCGCGCTCCGCGCTAAAGCGGATGGAGCAGCACTGATGGCGAAAGAGACCGACGTCGCGGCGCCGATCAAGATGCTCGCCGACGCCCGCGTGCGCGCGTTTCTATCAGCCGCGCGTCTCGGTCATCTGGCGACCGCGGACACGTCGGGCGCGCCGCACAACGTGCCGCTCTGTTTCTGGTTCGACGGCGCGCGCTTCTACTTCGTCCTAGATGAGAAGCCAAAGTCGCGTCCGGGCAAGGAATTGAAGCGGATGCGCAATATCGCGGCGAATCCGCGCGTCGCACTCGTGGTCGATCAGTACGAAGAAGACTGGACGCATCTCGCCTATGTGCTTGTGCGCGGCACAGCGGCCGTCGTCGAAGACCCGCAGGAATACATGCTCGCCCTGCGCTATCTACGCGACAAATATGTGCAGTACCGCTCGATGCCGCTGCAGCCGGACAAGAACGCGATCGTGAGAATCGACCCGGTGCACGTGCACGTCTGGGGCGCCCGCTTCGCGCCGCCGGCCGCATGACGCGTCTCGAAGAAATCGCAGGTGCGCTCAAGGCCGACCGGCTCGATGGCTGGCTCTTCTACGATTTTCGTTTGAGCGATTCGCTCGCGTATCGAATCCTCGAAGTGCCGACCGCGGGGACAACGACGCGCCGATGGTTCTGCTACGTACCCGCTACGGGCGCGCCTGTAGCGATCGTTTCTGCCGTCGAGGCGCATCGGCTCGACGCGCTCACGGTGCGCAAGGTTGTCTATCGTTCATACGAAGAGATGATGCGAGCGCTTGGCGAGGTGCTCGCGGGCGCGCGGCGAATCGCGATGAACTATTCGCCAGGCGCGGCCATTCCCTACGTATCGCGAGTTGACGCGGGCACGCTCGAGTTGGTGCGCCGCTACGGCGTCGAGGTCGTATCTGCCGCGGACCTGATCCAACGCTTCGAGGCGTCGCTGACGCCCGCGCAGATGGAAAGTCATCATCGCGCGGCTGTGGCCCTGAGAGCCGTGGTAGATCAAACGTTCGCCGATATCGCGGCGCGCGTTGCAGCGCGGAAACCGGTCAGTGAATGCTCTGTGCAAGCATTCGTGATGGAGCGAATTGCGGCTCAGGGCCTCGCGACGCACGAACCGCCGATCGTCGCCATCAACGAGCATAGCGCCGACCCGCATTTCGGCCCGAATCCGTCAGATGACCGCGCGATTCGCGTTGGTGACTTCGTTCTGCTCGACTTGTGGGCCAAGGAGAAGGCGGAGGATTCAATTTACGCGGACTTCACCTGGACCGCGTTCGTAGGCAAAGCGGTGCCGGCCGAGCATGCGCGAGTTTTCGAGATCGTCGCGCGCGCCCGGGACTCCGCCGTCGAATTGATTGAACAGTGCGTCGCCTCGGGCGAAGCAATCAGCGGGCGCGAGGCCGATCGCGCGGCGCGCGCCGTGATCGAAGAGTCGGGCTTAGGCCAAAGCTTCGTGCATCGCACGGGGCATTCGATTGGCCGCGAGGTACACGGCACGGGCGCCAACCTCGATTCACTCGAGACGCTCGACGACCGCAGTCTCATCGAGAACACCTGCTTCTCGGTCGAACCCGGCATCTACCTACCCGGCCGCTTCGGCGTGCGAAGCGAGCTCGACATGACGATCGAGAACGGACGCGCGCACGTGAGCGGCGAGCCGCGCCAGCGCGCGATCGTTGCGCTGCTCGCGAAACGCGCCTAGCCGATGATCCGCGCGGTGTTCTTCGATCTCGACGGAACGCTCGTCGACACCGAACCGCTCCATTTTGACGCCTACAACGCCGCACTGAGCGAGGTCGGCGTGCAGGTTTCGCGTGCAGACTATTTCGCGCGTTTTATCGGCTACAACGATCACGATTGCTTCGCCGCGGTGCTACGCGAGAATCACCTCGAGGGTGACGAGGCACGAATCGCCGCATTAATCGCGAGCAAGCATGCAGCGTTCGAGCGCTTGATGAGTTCCGGGCGTGACCTGAGCTATCCCGGCGCGGCGAATTTCGTCCGCCAGTGCCATGAGCGATTCCCGCTGATGATTGTGACTGGTGCGCTCCGCGTCGAAGCGGAGCAGACGCTCACGACTACTGGTCTTCGCGAATATTTCCTCGACGTGATCGCTGCCGAAGACGTCGAGCATGGCAAGCCAGAGCCCGACGGTTTCGTCGCCGCGCTCGGCAGGATTGGATTTCTACTGCGCCAGCGCGATCCGGTGATGCCCGAGGAATGCCTGGTGGTCGAGGACACGCCGGCGGGAATCGAGGCGGCGCATCGCGCCGGGATGCGCGTGCTTGCCGTCGGTCACACTGGAGGTGTGCCGCGCCTCGAGGCGGCGGACTTCTTCTCGCCGTCGTTCGGCACAATCAACCTGGACGAATTGCTGCGTATGATCGCGCGGAGTCGATGAGTGCGGGTGGACTGATCAATCGAATAGCTTGTGTTAGGATTTCGACGCTCTCGCAGAGCGAAAATGACGACCAGACTTTACCAGTTTATCGGCAGCCCGTTCTGCGCGAAGGTCCGCAAGATTCTCGAATTCAAGGGAATCGATTTTGAAGTTGTCGAACTCGACTACCTCGAGCGCAAGGAGCTGGTGCTGGCTTCGGGACAGATGATGGTCCCGGCGGTCACACTCGAAAGCGGCGAGACGATCGTTGATTCGGCGCGGATCGCGGACCGCCTCGAGGAGCTTTATCCCGAACCCACCATCATGCCGCCCGGCTGGCGCGGGCTGCATCGCACACTCGCGAGTTTCATTGACAATCAACTTGAAGAAGCGATTTATCCCGTGGCTCTCGCCGACGAGCTCGCGCACTACTCGCGGCAGGGACCCGATCGCGCGGCGATGTGGACGCTAATTCGCGAGCGCAAATACGGCGTGGGTTTCGTCGCGCGCACGATCGCCGACGCTGCCGCCAATTGGAAGCGCGCACTCGACGCGCTCGCTCCATTCGAGGAGCAGCTCGAGGGGCGCGCGTTTCTGACAGGACGAATCGGTCTCCCGGACTTCTGCCTTTACGGCCAACTCTTCTACTTGGCGTTCACGGGCGAGAACAAGCTACCCGCTACGTTGCCGAATCTCCGCGCCTACTTCGGTCGAATTGACCGAATTTCATCAAGGCTCGAACCGACGGCCTGAGGCAGCATAAGCCAAGTGGCAGGACGATGCGCGACGTAGAGCGCGCAAGAGCATCATAAACCTTCATCTTTGCGGTTTTAGGTTGAGTTGAGTTATATTCCGCCGCGTGCCGAGCGTAGATTAGTCTGGCTTTCAGCGACA
>JASHQJ010000076.1 GCA_030037595.1 Candidatus Binataceae bacterium | reverse complement strand
TTCGATCACGGCGGCTTTGCCGCCCGCCTCGGTGACGATGCGCCGGCTTTCATCGCCCGCGGCGAGGTCCCGCTCGAGGATGAAGACGCGCGCACCTGCGTCGGCAAACGTGTTTGCGATGGCGCGCCCGATTCCCGAACCCGCGCCCGTGATTGCCGCCGTTTTGCCGTCGAGCCGAAACATCAGCCTGCACCTCTCGCGCATGAAGCGCCGCGTCTCACACTAGGATGGCGGCGACGGAACTGACAAACGGGTCTGATGGCGCGAGCCCTGCGCATGCCTAAGGCAAGAATAGTTGCCAATTGTCATCTCCAGTGGCATGAACTTGGACTCGAAGTTTGGAGGTAGTTTGGAGGTATGCATGCGCTCGAAACGCATCTTTCTTGCCTGCGCGCTCGCTGCGACGATTTTCGTCGTATGGTGTGCTGCCGCGAGCATCGCGTTCGCCGCAGGATCGTCCACTCCCCTCGACGTCGCTTACGCAGGCTCGATGGGAGCCGTGATGAACGGTGGCGTGCGCATAGGAGCCGCTAAAGCGCTCGGCGTCGAACTGCGCGGTCGCGCGCAGGGATCGATGGGCCTGGCACGGCTAATACAAGCCGGCAGCATCCGGCCCGATGTGTTCATTTCGGTGACGCCTGGCCCAATGCAGGTCGTGCTCGACGCGCACAAGGCGGCCAAGGCGGTGCCAATCGCGCGCTCCGAGATAGTCATCGCGTACAGCCCGCGAAGCCGCTTCGCGAAGGCGTTTGCCGCGTCGGGCCAGCCCGGTGGGCGCCAGTGGTGGGAGATCCTCGAGACGCGCGGCATCCGCTTCGGCCGCACTGACCCGATCGTCGATCCCCTTGGCCTCAACATCATTTTCACCATGAAGCTCGCCGCGGACTACTATCGGCAGCCAAACCTCGCCGATCTCGTTCTCGGCGGATATATCAACCGGGCGCAGATATTCCAGGAACCGGAGTTGATGGCGCGCCTGCAAGCCGGACAGATCGACGCGAGCGCGGCGTACAAGACTCAGCCGGGAGCGATGAATCTGCCATTCGTTTCGCTGCCGAAGGAGATCAACCTTGGCGACGCCGAGCTGGCCTCTGAGTACGGCAAGGTCTCGATCACGCTCCATGACAAGACTCTGAAACCTTCGCCCCTCGTGTTCTATGCGGCTGCACTGAGTACCGCGGCGCATCCGGAGCTCGCGCAAAAGTTTGTCGACTGGCTCGCGGGCAGCGATGGGCGAGCGGTGCTCGCGGCAGCGAGCTACGACCCGCCGGGCGACGCAGTCCCGCTAGTGCCCGCGAAGTGAGATGCGCGTTAGCCGCTGGATAGAACGAATGGCGATGGCGGCCTTCGCGGTCGCGCTGATCTACCCATTGGCCGGCTTGCTGGTGCCAGTCGGCCGCTGGGACTGGAACGGATCAGTGCCCGGCGCAACCGCGGAATCCGTTCGCGTCTCGATCGTCCTGACGACATTGGCGCTTGCGGTTGACGTGATAATCGGAACGCCCGTCGCATGGTGGATGGCGCGCCGGCACGGACCCGACCGGGTGGTCTACGACGCGATCCTGTTGCTGCAGGTTCTGATGCCGCCGATTGCGCTCGGTATCCTGCTCTCGCTTTCGTTCGGACCGACCACTGCGATCGGCGCGTGGCTGATGAAAGTAGGGGTGCCGACCAGCAACAGCGCGACCGCATTCGTCGCGACTCAGGTCTACGCGAGTATCGGTTACTACGTGGTGGCAGCACGCGCGGCGCTCGCCGCGGTTCCGCGTCAGCTCGAGCAGACGGCAGGACTGCTCGGGCTTCCGCCGTGGCGCGTGTTCTGGCGCGTGACGTTCCCGCTCGCGCGGCTCGGAATTGCCGCCGCCGTCAGCCTCGCGTGGGTGCGCGCGCTCGGCGAATTTGGCGCGGTCGTGATTACCGCCTACTATCCGAGCGGGATGCCGGTGCAGATGTGGGTGAACCTGCAGGACGCGGGTCTTCCCGCGGTGATGCCTTTGCTGATTATCTTTCTGCTCACGGCTCTGCCGCTGCCCTGGCTGATTCACCTGATGGCGCAGAATCGCGCAGCTCGTGCTTGAAGCACATATCGTAAAGAACCGCCGCACCTTCAAGGTCGACGTGCGGTTGAGCCTCGTCGAAGGAAGCAAGGTCGCGCTCTTCGGTGCGTCGGGTGAGGGCAAGAGCACCGTGCTCTCGTGCATCGCGGGCATCGAACCCCCGGACGGCGGCGAGATCAGTTTCCGCGGACGAAAATTCTTTCCGCCGCCGATGCCCCTGCATGAGCGGTCGGTCGGCTACCTAACGCAGCAGGACCTGCTGTTTCCTCATCTCTCGGTTGAGCAGAACGTGCGGTTCGGTTTAAGTCGCGAGCAGCAACAGTTCGAGCGCGACTGGATCGACGAGCTGCGCCAGCGGCTCAATCTCGGCCCGGTGTGGCGTGCTCGCGCGCGGCAAATCTCGGGCGGGCAGGCGCGTCGCGTCGCGATGGCGCGGATGCTTGCGCGCCGCCCGCCGCTAGTGCTGCTCGACGAGCCGTTCACGGGCCTCGACTATCCGACGATAATCGAGCTGGTGGACAACCTGCTGACGTGGCAGGCGGCGCTCGGTTTCACGCTGATCGCAGTCGATCATCGTCACGAAATCCTGAAGCGGCTATGCCCACGTGCGATCGCGATTGAGCGCGGTATCGTCGTGCAGGACGGAACCTGGGAGGAACTGGCCGCGGCGCCGGCGACGCCCGGCCTTGCGCGATTGTTAACGGCTCGTTGACGGTGGCTCGTGTTGGTGATTGATCATTTACTGCCGCCTTATTAGGATCTTTCTTCCGCGGGAAGAGGCCTTCCAATGAGCACTCTTGAAACGTCGGCTGTGGAATCTATTCCGCGGCGGATGAGCGCCGAGCGGCGCCGCCAGTACCTTCTCAACACGGCGGCTTCGATAATTTTGAGCGACGGGTTTGATGCGCTGACGATGGAAACGGTCGCCGAGCGCGCGGGCGTTAGCAAGGGCCTCGGCTATGCCTACTTCGAGAATGCCGACGAACTTGCGCTCGCGCTCTACGATCGCGAGGTATCGGAAGTTTTCGAGCGCATCCAGCACGAGGTGCTACGCCATAGCAGTTACGAGCAGCGCGTTCGGCAGGCGGTCAGGACCTACTTTGATCTGATCGCGACGCGAGGCGTCTTGCTTGCCGTGCTGCAGACCCGGCTCAGCGGACGCAAGGGCCGTCGCACTCGGCGCGAGCAGCTCAAAGGGTTCATCGAGTTTTGGGCAGGGCAAATCGAAGGCGAATTCAGCTGTCCGCATTCGGTCGCACAAACGATCGCGGCCGCGACGCTGAACGCCTCGGATACCTTTGCGCGCGGATGGGCGGCGCATCGGCTTCCGCGGCGCGATATCGAGCGCCTCTGCGGTGACTTCCTGATAGGCGCAGCTAAGGGCGCCGTCGGCTCCTATCGCTCCGTTCGCCCGCGGCGAAAATAATTCGAATTCTGTCAGCGGCTTTCATGGTGCCGCGTCAGCATCGGCGCGGTCGCTATCGCCGTCAACTATCGCGGCTGACTGGCTTCCTCGAACACTGAACTCGACGCTCTGATCTAGATGCCCGCTTGCGCTCATCAGCCCAAGCGTGTGCCGCCCTGGCCGCGGCTCCCACATGCACTGCGCCGCCCTCGCGCACAGCTCGCGCCCGTCGAGAATCCAGCGGGCGCCGGTTCCCGCGTGCGATGCTTCAAAGCTCACGCGCTGTTCGGCGCGTGGAATATCGGGATCGATCGCGATTATCGAATCCGCCGCAGGTGAGACGATTCGCGGTGTGCCGCGATCGATCTGCCCCTCGGCGGAGCGCGGCTCGGTGCCAGCGATGAACCAATCGACGCGCGATGCCTCGACAGCGTTCGGAAAATCGAGCGCGTGCCTGACGACTCCACGCGGCGGCTCGATCGCGCCGCTGCCGAAGCGATCGTGCAGGTAGTTCATCACGTCGAGCCACACCGGCGCGGCTCCCGTCACTCCCGTCACGTCGCGCATCGGTGCACCCGTCACGTTGCCGACCCACACGCCGACCGTGAATCGATCCGTGTATCCAACGCACCAGTTGTCGCGCATATCCTGGCTGGTGCCGGTTTTCACAGCGCTCCAGTAACGCGTCGCGAGGCTGTTCTCGAGGCCGAAAGTCTCACTGCGGCTCGATCGATCCGCCAGGATGTCAGAAATCACGAACGCCGCTTCGGTCGAATAGATACGGCGGCTCTGCGCGGCGCGCCTCTCGCGGGTGAGCGTTAACGGAGTGGCGATGCCTGCATTGGCGAGCGTCCGGTACGCGGCGGTGATATCCCAGAGCGTCACATCCGCGGAGCCGAGCGCGAGCGCCGCACCGTAAAAATCGCCCGCCTCCACCACGCTCGAGAATCCGAGTTCACGGAGCTGCTCGGTGAATGAATCGACTCCCACCAGCTCCGCCGTCCTGACCGCCGGAAGGTTGAGCGACGACGCGAGAGCGGTGCGCATCGAAACCAGGCCGCGGAATCGATGGTCGTAGTCAGCGGGACGATAGAGTCCGCGCTCCTCCGGCAGTTCGAGCGGAGTGTCCTCGACCAGCGACGCGGCGGTCAGAATCCGGCGATCGACGGCAAGCGCGTAGAGAAAGGGCTTGAGCGCGGAACCCGGCTGGCGTGTCGCGCGAACGCCGTCCACCCACGGCGCGCCCGACACGTCGCCCGCGCTGCCGACATAGGCCCAGACCTCGCCGGTGGCATTGTCAATTACCAGTACCGCGCCGTCATCGACGCCGCGCTCGCGCAGCTCGAACACGTGACGCTTCAGCGTTTCCAGCGCGAAGCGCTGGAGATCGGCGTCCAGCGTGCAGCGCACGGTGGCCGCGTCGCCAGTGAGCAATCGTTCGGCGACGTGCGGCGCGAGCGTGACGCGCTCGAAACGCGGCCGAGGCGAGACGTAGACAGCGTCGATCGCCGCGGCAATATCGCTGGAGGACGGCACGTCCGCTCCCAGAGCTTTCGCGAGCGAGTTGGCGCGGCGCGCGACCGCGTCGCGCCGAGCGTTGGGCGCGCGCAGCAGCGCGGCCATCACTAGCGCCTCGCCCGCAGTCACCCCGTGCGGCGCACGCGCGAACATAACGCGCGTCGCGGCGTTGACGCCCTCGAGTTCGCCGCGCCACGTGACCAGGTTGAGATACGTTTCGAGAATCTCGTTCTTGGACCATTGACGCTCGAGCGCCAGCGCGGCGTTGATCTGCGCGAGCTTCTGCCCGAGCGTGCGCCGGCTGCCAGCGCAGCCAAGCGACGGGTCGAGCATCCCTGCCAGCTGCATTGTGATCGTGCTCGCGCCGCGAGCATGATGGCCGCGAAGAGCATCGAACGTTGCCGCCGCGAGCGCGCGCGCGTCGATGCCATGATGTTCGAAGAATCGGCGATCCTCGGAGGCGATCACCGCCCGTACGACCGCGGGTGACACTTCATCGAGCGGCGTCCAGGCAAGACGCCTGCCGTGCGAATCGATGCGGCGTTCGTGGAGCGGATCACCGTGGCGATCGAGGAGTTGCGCGTCGGACGGCCGCCACTGCGCGCGCACCTCGTCGAATGACGGCAAGCCCGGCGGTTGAAGCGCGATCGACGCCGCCGCCAGGGCGACGATCGTGAATGCAGCTATGAGTGCGCGCTTCATCGTCTACGGACTCACCGTGAACGGCGCGTTGGGCAGCTCGCCCAGCATCTCGGGCTCGTAGAGTGCCTGCACGTGCGTCGGCGGAAGCTGGAAAGTCCCGACCTGGTTCAAACGAATCGTGTATTCGGTCTCAAACGTGCCCTTTGGCACATAACTGTAGTAGGCGCGGAAGCCACTGAAGGCGCGCTCGGTGTAATCGGGCCAGACCCAGCTTTGGTTGTGCTCATTCTCATTCGAGGTTGCGATTTGTGATTCGCGCGCGAGGCCGATTCCGAGATGCGACGCGCCCGCAGGAATCGGATCGTCGACGACGACCCACGTCATGTCGGTTTGCGCATCGACCTTGAGATGCACGCGAGCGAGATCGCCCTGTTTCCATGCGCCGGTGTGTGCGCTGTCAACCGGCGAGATCGTCTTGGTGATCGTGTAGCCACTGGTGAAGGGCGACTTGAGCGGGATCGCGGCGCTCGTGCGAATTTCTGCCCATGGGCTCCCGGAGCCATTGTGCGCGAGTGCGAGATTCGATTGCGTCGGCGGCCAGGTGAAGTCGAGCGAGCCGCCCTTCAGATCGTGCGTCCAGTCGAGCTGGTCCGAGGTCGATCCGAGCGATGCGGTCGTGATACCCGCGACCGGGTTCAATTCGAATGCGGCAGCGAATTTCTTGATTGCGAGCGTGCCCCAGGCGTTGCTGATCGTTTCCGGCCACGCGCCCCGCTGTTGCATGGCGAGCGCTCCCTGCATGATCTTCGCTAGGTCGTCGTGCCACTGGTTGGCGTCGAGCGCTACGAGCACGAGC
>JASHQJ010000075.1 GCA_030037595.1 Candidatus Binataceae bacterium | reverse complement strand
GCCTGCCACCAAAGATGACGTGCGAAGGATGGTTGAACTTTCGGAACGCGAACGAGCCGAGCGCGAGAAGTTTGAACCGGAGTCTTTCGTAAGGCGGAGCGCGGCGCCGAGGCGCAGACTGCTTATTTCAAATGGCAACTGACCCAGCGCAACGTGATCGCGATTGTCCACCAGGCAGAGAACGGCATCGACGCTTTCGCGAGCGTGGCGATGATCACGGCGCCTCCCGTGTACGCGCCCGGCGGTCCCACCGCGCTGATCGACTACTTTACGATTGCCGACTGAGCGTCGTGGGATTCGATCGGCGGCTCGCTGTTCGCAGCAGTCAGAGACGAGGCCGCCAAAAGAGGCGCCGTCGGTATCGTCTCGATGTGCGCGCACAAAGACGAGAGGAAGCGCAGCTTTCTCGCCCGTCTTGGACTCCGCATCGTGTCCGGGTGGCATTTCGCCGCCATTCCGCCGCGATAGTTGTGCATTTGTCGAGAAGATCATTTCGAATGCCCTCCCTTGTGCCCTTGAACGATCGGTTTGGCTGACGGGGCCGTGCCGCATTACTATCCGCGAAGGAGCGGTGCGCGGCATAGCCCGAAGCCGCGACGAGGAGATCGCGCATGAGATTTCACTGGTTCGCCGAAGTCACCTATCCGCATCTGCCCGCTGATTTCCGCGAGAAGTATCCGTCCGCGTGGGTCACCCCGCCCGCGCGTCTTTGCGATCCGCTCAAGGCCGGCGAGATGTACCGCATGTTCATCCGTTTGATGCAGCTCGCCGACGAGGTCGGCTTCGACGGCCTCACCGTTAACGAGCATCATCAGACTCCCCTCGCCGTTACGCCCTCGCCCAACCTGCTCGCCGCGAGCCTCGCAGGAACGACGAAGAGCGCAGCTATTACGGTCGTCGGGAACTCGCTCGCGCTCTACAATCCGCCGACACGAATCGCCGAGGAGTATGCCTACCTCGATTGCCTCTCGGGCGGGCGGCTCGCCGCGGGCTTTGTTCTCGGCACGCCGATGGACTCGACGTTCGCCTACGGGATGCCGCCGATCGAGATGCGCGAGCGCTTCGAAGAAGCGCGCCAGTTGATTCTGCGCGCGTGGAGCGAGCCCGAGCCTTTCGCGTTCAACGGCAAGTACACGCAGCTTCGCTACATCAACGTGTGGCCGCGGCCAGTGCAAAGGCCGTTGCCCGTCTGGGTACCCGGCGGGGGCGGCAGCGTCGAGACCTGGGACCTCGTGATCGATCACGATTACTGTTACGGGCACCTCTCGTTCTCCGGTTTGTATTCGTCCAAGCCGCTGGTCGATGCGTTCTGGGAATACGTTGCGAAACGGGGCGGCACGATGAATCCGCATCGGATGGCGTTCACGCAAATCGTCTGCGTAGCGGCGACCGACGCCGAGGCGGAAAAGCAGTACTACGATGCCGTGCGCTACTTTCACCGCAACGCCGCTCCCGCGGCCGGCTTCCTGAATCCTCCCGGTTACACGACGATCCGCTCGATGCGGTCGATGAGTCAGCAGGCGAAGGTCGGACAGGTGAAGCTCACACCCGAGGATCGGTTGCGAGCGAGCCGCGGCGAGATGAGCTTCTGGGAATACGACGAAAAGGGCTACATCATCGCGGGCACGCCGGCACGAGTGCGCCAGCGGCTTCGCGAGCTGATCAAGGATCTGCGCGTCGGCCAGCTAATCGCGACGCCGCACATGGGGAATCTGCCCGAGGAGATCGGCGCGGAGAACACTCGCCTCTTCGGCCTCGAAGTCGCCCCGCATTTGCGCGACTTGTGGGCTGACCAGCCCGATCACTGGACGCCGGAGATAAGCCAGAAGTTGGTGGCGGAGCGTCTCAGATCGCGCGCGACCGCAAACGGCGCGGAGGCCGCAGCGGCGCCAAAGTAATCGCGCCGCTCAGTGCGCGAACTCGACCAGCACCTTTGCGCGCGAGCCGGGTTTCTTGAGCGCGGTAAACATCGCAGGGACTTCGTCGATGCCGATGACATCAGTAATCATCGGTTTCGCGTTGAGCTTGCCAGTCGCGAGCGCGTCGATCGTCTCGCGGAAATCGTCGTGCGTGTAGGCCATTGAGAAATCGATGCGCAGCTCCTTCGCGATGCAGGTGAGCGGCATGATCTGATCGGGCTCGAGGCAGACGCCAATGACGACGATTTGTCCGCGGCGCCCTGCGAGATGCACTGCCGACATCAGCGTGGATTTGACGCCGATACATTCGAAGACGACTTCGGGCTCGCGCCCTATCAGCTCGCCAACCTTCTCCGAGGGGCTTTGCTCGTTGGGATTAACCACCGCTGACGCACCCAGCTTGAGCGCAAGCTCGGTGCGGCCGGGGGCGAGCTCCGACACGACCACGGTCTCGACGCCCTTCGCTTTGCACCAGAGAATCGTAGCGAGGCCGATGGGACCCGCGCCCATCACGACGCATCCCGCGCCGCGACCGAACTTCGCGCGCTTGACGCCATGCAGCGCGACAGAGAGCGGCTCGACGAGCGCTCCCTCGCGCGAACTCACGTTGTCGGGAAGGTGCAGCAGGCTGCGCTCGCCACAAATCACATACTCGGCGTAGGCGCCCGGCAGCTGCCCGAGGCCCAAGCCGTGAAGGTGCTCGCAATACATCCCGGCGCCGCGCTGGCAAGGCTCGCACTTGCCGCACGAAATATATGGCAGCGAGGTCACGCGATCTCCGACTTTGAAGCCGCTTACTCCCGCGCCGAGCTCCGCGATCGCACCGCAGAACTCGTGGCCCATGACGCTCCCCGGCTTCATCGCCATCCCGTGTTGTACGACGTGTAAATCGGACCCGCAGATTCCGCAGGCGTGAACTTTGAGCAGGACTTCGCCGGCGGCAGGCGAGGGCTTCGGAACATCGATAACGGATACCGTGTCGATTGCCTGGAATGCCGCAGCTTTCATCGATGCTCCCTCCGATCCCTGCTATCCCGCCGAATCCTCGACGAACTCGGCGTGCGTCAACTTTTCTTTCCCGCGACGGGTCCCCGCCGCGCCGCGATCGCCTCGTCAAGGCCGCCGCTAATCTCTTTGAAAACAACCTCAGTAGGAGCGATTCCAACGGCCTTCATCTTGTCGACCAACTCCCATCGCTCGCATCCGAGCATCTCCGCGACTTCGTGCTCATGCATCCGGCGCGCGCGCAGCAGCTCCAACAGCGCTAGTTCGCGCACTCGCTCGACGAACTTCGCCTCGGGAAAGCGCTCGTCAAAGAGGTCAGGCGGCAGATCGATTTTGATGTCCATGGTAGTTGATAAATCTGGTTGCGGTTCGAGCTTCTTTGATTCCCGGATGACTGTCAAATGCGCGCTTTGCGCATCCGGCCCTGAATGTTTTAGGTTAGCGCACGGGGAGTAGAATTCACTTGAGCACGGGGACGGCGCGCCCGAACGCCGCCTCGTTCGGGGGAGCACGACGATGGATTTCGACTTCACACCGGCCGACGAAGAATTTCGCAAAGAGTTTCGCACCTGGCTCGAAGCTCATAAGAGCGAGGCGCCGCGCCCGCGCGACATCTTCCAGACCGAGGGCAAGACCGCGTGGGAGGAGCAGGTTCGCTGGGCGAAGAAGCTCGCCGAGGGCGGATGGCTCGCGGTCAACTGGCCCAAGGAATACGGTGGCCGCGGCGCGACGATTCTGCAAACTATCGTTTACAACGAGGAGCTATCGCGGCTTGGGCTCGCGGCACCGATGACCGGCATGGGCGTCTCGCTGCTCGGCCCAACGTTGCTGCACTGGGGCACGGAAGAACAGAAGAAACGCTACATCCCGAAGATCCTCAAGGCCGAAGAAATCTGGTGCCAGGGCTACAGCGAGCCCGGCTCGGGCTCGGACCTTGCCTCGCTCCAGACGCGCGCGATCGAGGATGGCGACTACTTCGTCGTCAACGGCCAGAAGGTATGGACCTCGATGGCGCAGTATGCCGACATGATCTTTCTGCTGGTGCGCACCGATCCCGAAGCGCCGAAGCACAAGGGCATCAGCTATCTGCTGGTTGACATGCATAGTCCTGGAGTCACCGTGCGGCCGCTGGTGCAGATGACCGGCAATCGCGGCTTCAACGAGGTGTTCTTCGAGGATGTGCGCGTGCCGAAGAAAAACCTCGTCGGCGAAAAGAACCAGGGATGGCAGGTCGCGATTACAACTTTGATGTTCGAGCGTTCGGGCGGCGGCGGCGATCGCGGCGCGCTCGGCGTCTGCCAGGAGCTCGCGGACCTCGCGAAGCGCCTGCCGCGCAACGGCGGCACGGCGTGGGACGACGCCAGCGTGCGCCAGAAAGTCGCCGAGTTCTATTGCGAGGCGGTCGCGCTTCGCTACACCGGTTATCGCCAGCTCACCAAGCGGCTCAAGGGCCTTCCGCCGGGGCCGGAGGGCTCGATGATGAAGCTTTGTGGTACCGAGCTGAATCATCGGATGCAACTCTTCGCGATGGAACTGCTCGGGCCGTATAGCCAGCTCGAATATCACGCCGATCACGCCTACGATCGCGGCCGCTGGTCATTCCGGATGCTCGCGTCGCGCGGCGGCACGATCGCGGCCGGCAGCAACCAGATTCAGCACAACATCATCGGCGAGCGCGTGCTCGGCCTCCCCAAGGGTTGAGACGCCGGACGAGGAACACGATGGATTTCAACTATTCGCCGGAAGACGAAGCTTTTCGTAACGAGCTGCGCACCTGGCTCGAGGCCAACAAGCGTCACGCTCCCGCGCCGCGCAACATGATGGCCGAAGAGAGTGACGATGATTGGAATGATCGCGTGCGCTGGCACAAAAGACTGAACGAGGGCGGATGGGTAGCAGTCAACTGGCCGAAGGAATATGGCGGCCGCGGCGCGACCGTGATGCAGCGCCTCATCTATCGCGAGGAACTGCAACGTCTGAATCTCAACGAACCGTTTATAGGCATGGGCATCAGCTTGCTCGGTCCGACGCTGATGCACTGGGGAAACCACGAGCAGAAGCGGCGCTACCTCCCGCCGATCCTCAAGGGCGAGGAAATCTGGTGCCAGGGATATTCGGAGCCGGGCTCGGGTTCTGATCTGGCGTCGCTCCAGACGCGCGCGGTCGAGGACGGCGACTACTTCGTCGTCAACGGGCAGAAGGTGTGGACCTCGATGGCGCAGCACGCGGATTTGATCTTCCTGCTGGTCCGCACCGACCCCGCGGCGCCCAAGCACAAGGGCATTAGCTATCTACTGGTTGACATGCATAGTCCCGGTGTCACCGTTCGCCCACTCGTCCAGATGACCGGTGGCCGCGGCTTCAACGAAGTGTTCTTCGAGGACGTACGCGTGCCGAAGAAGAACCTCGTCGGCGAGTTGAACAACGGATGGCAGGTCGCGATCACGACCTTGATGTTCGAGCGCGGTGGCGGCGGCGGTGAAGGCGTAATGAACGAGGTCACGGAGCTTGCTGAACTCGCGCGACGTCTTCCGCGTAACGGCAGCAACGCGTGGGACGACCCCGCAGTTCGGCAGAAAATCGCGGAGTTTGCCTCCGATGCGATGGCACTGAAGTACACCGGCTATCGGCAGCTCACGCGTCAGCTCAAAGGCCTGCCGCCCGGGCCCGAAGGCTCGATGATGAAGCTCTGCAACACCGAACTTGCGCTCAGGATCGCGCTGTATGCGATGGAACTGCTCGGGCCGTACAGCCAGCTCGAATACGGCGCGGACTTCGCGATCGACAAGGGCAAGTGGTCGCTCCGGATGCTGGCGGCGCGTGGGCCGACGATCTACGCGGGCACCAATCAGATCCAGCACAACATCATCGGCGAGCGGGTGCTGGGCCTTCCCAAGGGCTAAGGTTCGCGAAGCAACATATTCCAACAATCGAGCGAGGAAGGCGATGGCGATAACGGAGCATACCGCCAAGACTGCGAGGCATACCACTTTCTATATCGCGGCCGGTCCCGAAGACGGCCCGCTCGTCATCTTCATTCATGGATGGCCCGAACTCTCGATTAGCTGGCGGCATCAGCTGCCCGCGCTCGCGGCGCTCGGCTTTCGCGCGGTCGCTCCGGACATGCGCGGCTATGGGCGATCCTCGGTGTACAATCGCAACGAGGCTTACGCGCAGGAACATATCGTGCGCGACATGATCGAGCTGATTGACTCGATCGGCCGCGACAAGGCGGTCTGGGTCGGCCACGATTGGGGAAGCCCGGTTGTGTGGAACATCGCAAGTCATCATCCGGAACGATGCCACGCGGTCGCGAATCTCTGCGTGCCCTACTACACGATCGAGCGTGGACTGAAACACACGTTGACGCTGGTTGATCGGCAGCTGTATCCGGAGAACGAGTTTCCTTACGGCCAGTGGGATTACATGCGCTACTACGAGGAGAGCTTCGCCGACGCGATCGCGGAGACGGATTCGAACCCGTATCGATTCCTCAAGCTCGCGTTTCGCAAGGGCGATCCCGCCGGCGAAGGGCAGCAAGCGTTCACAGCAAATGTCCGACGTAACCACGCCCTGATCGGCGGCGGCCAGTTACCCGACCTGCCACGCGACGGCGACGTCGTCGGCGAAGAAGATCTGAGCGTCTATGCATCAGCACTCGAGCGCAACGGATTCTTCGGTCCCACCTCGTGGTACATGAACCACGCCGCCAACGAGGCCTATGTCAAAGCGGTCCGCAGCGACTACCTCGAGATGCCGGTGCTGTTTCTGAATGCCCGCTACGATTACATCTGCGAATGCACGCATTCGCGGCTGCCGGAACCGATGCGCAAGTACTGCCGCAATTTCGCGGAACTGACCATTCGCTCCGGACACTGGCTAGCGCAGGAGAAACCGCTCGAAGTCAACGCCGCACTCGTGAAGTGGCTCGCCACGAGCGTTTCCAGCATCTGGCCACAGCCGAAGTAGTGGCTATTTCGTTGCCGGCTGAGATACGGCGACCAACAACATAAGTAGCAAGCCGGCGACGATCGCCACTCCGCCGAGAACGATCAACGACAGTTTGACGACGACCGCTGCGAGCAGGCCGCCAACCAGGCCGGAGAGCGCCTCGGCACCGACCTGAAGAGCTTGGTTGTTGCCCATTACCCTGCCCTGTTCGGCTTCGCTTGCGGAAAGAGAGAGCATCGTCGCGCACGACGGCAGGCACAGCGCGAGGGCCATCGAAGTCAGGAAGAGTGTCACCCAGGCGGCGTTCAGCGGCCGCGGCATCACAACCATAATCATGAATATCCCCGTCAGCAGACCCGACCAGAGCGTCATCGTGCGCGTCGAGAGATGCCGCGACAGCGCACCAGTCAGCCACAGGTTCGCGAGCACAATCGGTACTCCCACCCATGCGATGAATTCCGACACGCGCGAGACGCCGAGCTTGTACTCGTCGACGAGATACATCGGGTAGCAGCGGAAGAATCCAAAAATCGCAAGGTAGAGTAGGAAGTTTACAAGATAGTTCGCGCGGAGGCGGCGGTTGCGGAAAACCCACGCGAGATTGGTGAACGCTTCGAAGTAGCTGACGCGCTGGCGCTTGTCCGGCGGGCAGGTCTCGACGAAAAGCACCAGCGTTGCGAGAATCGTGACGATGAGCAATCCAAAGACGGCCCAAAATGGGGTTGAGTAGCCGAACCAGCTCGCGAGCGATCGATCTGCCAGCTTGCCGCCCACCAGCGGACCCACGATGTAGGCGGAGCTCACGCTCATGTAGATGTAGCCGAAGTAGCGGTTGCGATCCTCGGCGCCGATCACGTCGGAAATTGCGCTCTGCGCGGTCACGATATTTGCCTCCGACAATCCCGCGAAGAACGAGGCGACGCAGAGCAGCGTGAGGCTGGTCGCGTCGAGTGCGATCGCGATCACGACGTACCAGAACGTCGTTGCGGCGAGCGAAATCATCAGGATAGGCTTGCGGCCGAAGCGATCGGAGAGCGCTCCGACGATCGGCGAGCCGAGGAACTGTCCGAGCGGATAAAGGCAGAGAAGGATGCCGAGCAGGATCGTGCGATGCCCTGTCGGTGTGCTTGCTGGGACGATGGCGCCCTTTGCATCCAGCAGCATCGGCGTGAAGACGGTGATCATCAGGCTGTAGCCGATGAATCCGACGAAAATAACGACATAGAGAATGAAGAGGGCGCTCGCGCCGCCCGCATAGCGCGCCGTGGGAGACGTCACCCCGAGTTCGTTTGCCGATTGCTGACCTGCTTCGCTCATGGGCTCATCACGATCAACCTAATTCGTAGTCAAACGCCGAGTGGGTTTCCATTGTCGCGTTCCGCGGCTATGCGCAGAGGCGCCGGCGCGCTAAATCTGCATCCAATGGCGAAAAAGCGCCACTGGTTCTTCGACGCTTACAAGTACCAAGTCCGCACCGGAAGCGTTCCGGAATACGAGCACGGCCAGGTTATCCGCGCGCACTCGCATCCGTGGCATCAGCTCGTTTACGCATCGCGGGGCGTGATGACAGTGCGAACGCCCGAGGGCGCGTGGGTGGTGCCGACGCATCGCGGAGTGTGGGTGCCCGCCGGCACGCGGCATTCAATTGAGATGTCGGGCGCGGTTTCGCTGCGCACGCTCTACCTCGTGCCGAGTCTCAGCCGCGCGCTGCCGGATCGATGCCGCGCGCTCGCAATCTCACCGCTGCTGCGCGAGGTGATTCTCAGGATGGTCGAGCTCGACAGCTTGAGCGTCCGTGTCCCGGCGCACGCGCACCTGATCGCCGTGCTGCTGGATCATCTGAGGGTGATGGAATCCGACGCGGTGCATCTGCCGATGCCGCGTGACGGCCGTGCCAAGCGCGTTGCGGCGGCACTTCAGAGTGCGCCGGCGGAGTGCAAATCGCTCGACGAGCTGGCGAGGATCGCCGGCGGCAGCAAACGCACCCTCGAGCGCCTTTTCAAATCGGAGACCGGGCTCGGCTTCGGCAAGTGGCGTCAGCAACTGAGGCTTGGCCACGCGATGCGCCTGCTCGCGGCCGGCGAGCCGGTAACCAACGTCGCGCTCGAGGTCGGATATGACAGCACCAGCGCGTTCATTTCCGCGTTCCGGCTGACTTTCGGCAAGACACCAGGCCAATACTTTCGGCCCGTCTAGCAGGGCACGCGACACTAGCCGAGATGCGCGTAGCTCGCGGGACGAAGCGCCGCGGCGAAATCGCGGGCAAGGCGTGTCGCATCGGCAGGAGTCAGGTCGGCCACGGTGATGCGAATGCCAGGCGCGCTTTTAATTCGATAGATCTCTCCGGCGCGCACCGCCCACCCTGCTCGCGCGAGACGCTGGACCACTCCCGATTCTTCGGCCACGGGCACCCATACATTGAGGCCTGAGCGGCCGAATGCCTCGATTCCATGAGCGGCGAGCGCGCGGATCAGCGCCTGGCGGCGCGAAGTGTAGGTATCAGCAGCGGTCTTCAATGCGCGCCAGGTTTTTGCATCCGACCACATCGCGGCGACGATGCCTTGCAGGATCCTGCTCACCCATCGCGGACCAAGACGAAGCCGCCCTTCGACGCGCGCGATCGTGAGCGGATCGCCGGCGAGAATCGCGAGGCGCAAATCGGGCCCGAGCGACTTCGACACCGATCGCGCGATGGCCCAGTGCTCAAGGCTGGCCGTGACTGAAAGCGCCGGCGCGCCCGCAACCGCACCAGCGTGATCATCTTCGATCACGAGCAGATCGCGATCGCGCGCGCAGATCGCGCGAAGCTCGGCGGCACGTTTGCGATCGAGCGCGGCGCCGGTCGGATTCTGCGCGCGCGGAGTTATCACCACTGCCCTGGCGCCGAGGCCGAGCGCGCGCTCGAGCTCGCGCGGAAGCATCCCCAACTCATCCATTGCCACCGGCTCCGCAACCAGGCCCATCGCGGCGACAAGATCGAGCACGCCCGTGTAGCTGGGATCTTCGAGTGCGACGATATCGCCGGCTCTCAGGTGCGCGCCGAGCACGCGTTCGATCCCATCGAGCGCGCCGCTCACCACCGCGATTGACTCGGCGGTGATTTCATCTTCGCGGAACTGCCGGCGCGCGGCATCGAGCAGGTCCGCGAGGTTCTCGCTGTCGCCATAACGGCCCGGCTCACTCGCAATTGCATTGAGCGCGGGCTTGAGCGGCGGCAGCAGCTTCGGATCGGGACCGCCCTCCGCGAGGTTGCGCGCGCCGGGTGGCGGCTCCGCCGCGGCGGGCGCGACGAGAGGAGGACGCCGATTGACGATCGTGCCGCGGCGTCCCGCACCGCGCACCAGCCCGCGCACGCGGAGTGCGGTGTAGGCAGCGCTCACGGTAGTCGGGCTCACGCCAAGCTTTTTCGCCAGCTCGCGCACGGTCGGCAGATGCTCACCCGAGCGGAGGCGACCAGCTCGAATTGCTTCTTCAATATCGGCAGCGATCGCGTTGCTTGAGTCACCGCGCACGTGATAATGTACTGATACATTCATTAGTTTGTACTGTAACAAAAGGAAGTGGCGGATGGAAGAGCTGAGACCAACCCAGAGAACCCGGCTGAAACGCCTACCCAAACGCGGAAGCTACGAGCGGGAAACGATCGACTCTATTCTCGATGAAGCGCTCGTCTGCCACGTGGGCTTCGCCTATTGGGATCAGCCGTACGTAATTCCGACGCTCCATGTGCGCGATGGCGATCGCCTGTACGTACATGGCTCGGCCGCAAGCCGCATGCTGAACACCGCGGCAAGTGAGCTTCCGGTCTGCGTTACCGTTACGCTCATCGATGGTCTGGTGCTCGCCCGATCGGCGTTTCATCACTCGGTCAACTACCGCTCGGTAGTGATTCTCGGCAACGCGGCGCGCGTTGACGATCGCGAAGCGAAGCTCGGCGTGCTGCGCGCGCTCGTCGAAAAGATCGCGCCTGGACGTTGGGCTCATACGCGCACGCCGACCGACAAAGAGCTAGCCGCAACGATGGTGCTGCAGCTTCCGATCGAAGAAGCGTCGGCCAAGGTTCGCACCGGTCACGCGATGGATGACGAAGACGACTACGCGCTGCTGCACTGGGCGGGCATCATTCCGCTGCGGCTTGCCGCGGGCGCGCCAATTATTGACCCGCGGATGCCGTCAGGCGCGACGACGCCTGAGCACGTGCTCGCTCGCGCGGAGTCTTTCACAATGAAAAGCGGCCATCGATGACACGCAGGGCGCCTGACGATATCGAGATCACCACCGATCGTGCGCGCATGGACGTGGACGCGATTCGCGCATTCCTCGTCCGCTCATACTGGGCCGAGGGAATTCCGCGCGAGGTCGTCGCGGCCGCAATCGAGAATTCGCTCTGCTTCGGCGCGTTCGACGGTTCGAGGCAGATCGGCTTCACGCGCGTCGTCACGGACTACGCGACTTTCGCCTATGTGGCCGACGTGTACGTGCTCGAGGAATATCGCGGGCGGGGCATCTCGAAGATGCTGATGGCGGCGATGCGCGCGCACTCGGGTCTGCAGGGCCTCCGCCGATGGCATCTGGCGACCCGCGACGCGCACGGCCTCTATCGACAGTTTGGCTTCACTGCGCTCGCCGATCCGGATCGCCACATGGAGTTGGTGGACACCGAAGTATATCTGCACGCGCGCGGCGCGCAGTGAGATTCGGGGACCGCGACGTACATTCCAAAATCATTCGAGGTGACCGACGAGGCGACGCTGCACGACTTCATCGCGGCGCATGGTTTCGCCACCCTCATATCGAATGGTGATGGCGATCTGTTCGCAACTCACCTGCCGCTCATAATGAGTCACGTCAACTCTCGTTCGATACTGCAGGGGCATATCGCGCGAGCAAATCCACACTGGCGATACCTCGCCGACAACACCCGCGTGCTCGCGATCTTCACCGGTCCGCACTCGTACATCTCGCCGACCTGGTATGCGACCGCACCCGCGGTACCAACCTGGAACTATGCCGCCGTGCACGTCTATGGAACCGCACGCGTAATCGACGATTGCGAATCACTCGCGCGACTGCTCGATCAGCTCATCGCTACGTATGAGACACCGCTGCCAAATCCCTGGTCTGGCGAGTTGCCCGCGGAATTCAAGTCCAGGCTGATGAAAGCGATCATCGGAATCGAGATTGAGGTTGAACGACTCGAGGGGAAGTTCAAATTCGGTCAGAACCGGTCCCTCGAGGACCAACGTTCTATGCTCGCGAATCTCGAATCCAAAGACCATGCGGCTAACGATCTCGCCGCTTTCGCGCGAAGCTTCCTCGGACTCACCTGAGCCTCCTTGCGCGGCTTTCGCAGCGCGGCTTATATAACGTCTGTTAGGGACCGGATCGTGGGCCGTTTATTCAACGCGGCCGAGCGTGCGACCGGTACTACTCAAAGCGGAGGCCGACCAGATGGATTTCAAGTTCAGCGCCGAGGACGAAGCGTTCCGCCAGGAGCTCAGGAGCTGGCTCCACCAGAATGCGCCTCGCAACGTGCAGCGCGACGATACAGGGGACGAGTTCCACGAGGGCGGCAGCGACGACTGGAAGCGCCGCGTCGACTGGCACAAGAAAATGTACGAGGGCAGATGGGTCGGGATCAGTTGGCCGAAGCAATACGGCGGCCGCGGCGCGAGCATCACTCAGCAGCTCATCTACCAGGAGGAAATGGCCAAGGCGAACACGCCGATGCTGGTGAACGGCCTCGGCATCATGCTCGTCGGCCCTACGATCATCCACTGGGGCAGCGAGGAGCAGAAGAAGCGCTACGTACCGAAGATCCTCTCCGGTGAAGAAATCTGGTGCCAGGGGTACTCCGAACCCGGCTCAGGTTCGGACGTCGCGTCGTTGCAGACGCGCGCAGACGAGGAAGGTGACTACTTCATCATCAACGGGCAGAAAGTCTGGACCTCCGACGCGCATCACGCCGACATGTGTATCCTGCTCACGCGCACCGATCCGCAGGCGCCTAAGCACAAAGGCATCAGCTACATCCTGGTTGATATGCATAGCCCCGGAGTCACCGTGCGCCCGCTCGTGCAGATAACAGGCGACGCGAACTTCAACGAGGTCTTCTTCGAGGACGTCAAGGTGCCAAAGAAGAATCTGATCGGCGAGAAGAACCAGGGATGGCAGGTCGCGATCACGACGCTGATGTTCGAGCGCTCGGGAATCGGCGGTGGCCGCGACATGATGGGCGCCGTCCGCGAGCTCGGCGATCTCGCAAAGATGATCAGGGTCAACGGCGGTACGGCGTGGGACGACGCCAGCGTGCAGCAGCGGATCGCCGGCTTCGCGTGCGAGGCGCTCGCGCTCAAGTACACCGGTTATCGCCAGCTCACGCGGCGGCTCAAGGGTCTGCCGCCCGGGCCTGAGGGTTCGGTGCTCAAGCTTTGCACGAGCGAGCTGAATCTCA
The DNA here is from genome assembly GCA_030037595.1 of Candidatus Binataceae bacterium. Classification (GTDB taxonomy): domain Bacteria; phylum Desulfobacterota; class Binatia; order Binatales; family Binataceae; genus JASHPB01. The sequence goes on along the minus strand of JASHQJ010000075.1, from coordinate 4,693 downwards.
GGATGAACAAGTTCGCGATGGAGCTGCTCGGGCCGTTCAGCCAGATCGAGTTTCATGCGCCGATGGCGGTCGACCACGGCAAGTGGTCGTATCGCATGCTCGCGTCGCGCGCGCTCACGATCGCCGGCGGTACCAGCGAGATCCAGCACAATATCATTGGCGAACGCGTACTCGGGCTGCCCAAAGGGAATTAGCGGGCCGAATCAAACAAAGTCGAAGGGCAGCCCGCAAGGCTGCCCTTCTTTTTTGATCGAAAGGAGGCAAATCGGCGATGGAAGGAACCCTGGTGCGGCTCAGAGCGATCGAGCGCTCGGATATCGACGCGATCATGCAATGGGTGGGCGACGAGGAAGTGACGAGGTTTCTCGGCGGCGAAATGATGCTTGGCCCGATGTCGCGCATCGCTGAGGAGAAATGGATCGAGCAGGCCGCCGCGCCCGCGACAAATACGCGCAGGTTCGTGATCGAAAAGCTCGGCGACCATCGGTATCTAGGTTCTACCGACTTGCACAACATCAGCTGGGTCAATCGCAGCGCCGAGGTCGGAATCGTGATCGGCGACAAGCCGAGCTGGGGCAAAGGCTACGGCACCGACGCGATGCGCGTGCTGCTTAGGTTCGCGTTCGACCGGCTAAACCTCAATCGCGTGAGCCTCCGCGTCTTCGACTATAATCCCCGCGCGATCGCTTCGTACGAGAAGTGCGGCTTTAAGCGCGAGGGCGTACTGCGCCAGGACAAATACCTCGCGGGTGAATATCACGACACGATCGTCATGGGCGTCCTCGCGAGCGAATACCGCGCGCGGCTCAATTCGAGACTGTCACCGTGATTGATGAGGAGCCGACCACGGTACCGCTGCTGTTCTTGCCCTGCACCATGATTGTGTGACTGCCGTCCGCAACAGTGGTCGAGTTCCAGCTGAACGTGAGCGGCGGCGACGACGCGATCTAATGGCCGGCGACGTGATCGCGACGATCGCGCGGTGGGAGTGGCGGTCGGCGTTGCCGTCGCAGTTGCGCTCGGCGTTGCCGTCAAGGTGCCAGTCGGCGTCGCCGACGGAGTTGGCGACGCGCCGCCGTCGGATACAGTGACTGTGATCGTCGGCGACGCGAGCAGATCGCCGTTGTTGTCCTTGGCATCCACCTCAATTGTATGCGTGCCATTTGCGACTGTCGTCGTATTCCAGGCGTAGGTATAGGGGGAGACGACGCGACATAATTGCCGTCGATCACGAAGTTCACCCACGAACCGGCGGATCCTCAACGCTCACTGCGATATTCACCGTGCCGGAGACGTAGCGTTATTCGCAGGCGCGGTGATTGTCACGACGGCGGCGTCGCAGTCGGCGAGAAGGTCGGCGTAGGCGAGACAGTCGGCGTCAAGGTCAGCGTAGGCCCGCCATTCACAACGGTAACTGTAATGATCGCGGAGGCGAGCAAATCGCCGCTGCTATTTTTTGCATCGACCTCAATCGTGTGCTGTCCGTTGGCGACTGTCGTCGTGTTCCAGGTGAAGGTGTAGGGCGGGGACGAGATCACGCAATTGCGGTCGATCACCAGGTTCACCCACGAGACCAGCGGCTCCTCGACCACGACCACGATACTCACGCTACCGGAGACGATTGCGTCGTTCGCAGGCGAAGTGATCGATACGACACTGGGCGGCGGTGTGTCGATATTCGGGTTGCCGTGGGCGATCGACCGGCTCGAGCCGAAATTCGTGGTGACCAAGATGTGATTCGTTCCTGTCAGCGCTGTGTATCCGGAAAGGCCGAGATACGCCGCCTGATTGTTGAACGGGCTCACCGCGATTGTCACCGCCTGCGTGCTGGTGGGAAAAACATCCGCCGGCCGGTTCGGCGTCGCGTTGGTCCACGCCGCCCGCTGTTGAAGTTCGCCTGGGTGGTGTTGAAAATCTGAAATGGCGTCGAATCGAAAGTGTCGTTCGTTTCCATCGCGAGCGCCCAAGCGTGGGTGTGGTCGGATAGAGTACTATGTTTATATTCGATGCATAGTCGAATCAACTTACAAATGAGTAATAGCAAGTACTAACTCAGATGCTACTTAGTAGTTGTTACTAATCAATAAAATGCTGAACCGGCAATCGTCGGCTCAGCTTTCGTCATTGGCGGGACTTGATTGTCTCTCTTGTCAGACGCGCTGAATCCGAAAGCCGATTTTCGGGAAATGATTGACTATCTTGCCCAACTCTGGATCGGTTCGCTCTACGGCGATCTCATACAGCGTGCTGACCACGACCGTACCAGCCACCGGATCGAAACCGTAGTCCTCAGGCATGACCGCAACCTTCATCCCTGGTTTGATACCGTTCGGATCGATCGCGTCGTAAGACTCCTCGGCCGCGGGTGTGCTCTCCTTCGCGATTCGGAGCGCCTCGTCCGGTTCCATCGGCGTCACGTTGCCGTTGCCCATCTTCTCGATCCGCTCGAACCATCGTATGAGGTTCGCGTGGCGCAGGGCGAGTGCGAACGAAGACGGCTCCGCGCGGAGGAACCACACACAGTGGAAGCAGGCCGCGTCGGCAAGGCTGAAGCTCGGGCCAAGCAGGTACGGCTGATTCGCGACCTGCCGATCTAGCAGATCCAGGAACGCGCGCACCTGGTTGCGCGCGTCGGGCGCGGTCTGCGTCAGCTCGGTGAAATTCGCTCCCGCGCCGGCCATCATCTTCGAGCGATCCTCGATAAACTCCTTCGGCACGGAGGCACCGAGCTTTTCGAAAATCACAGGCGTGGTGGAAAAGAAAAATCGCCGATCGGCGAAGAGTGCGATCGCATGGCAGACGCCCTCGCTGCCGCCTGGATAGATCGTGGGCTCAGGGTAAAGCTCTTCGATCTTCCGCGCGATTATCCCGCTGTCGCACCATACGTCGGCGCCGATTTGGAGCACCGGAATTCGCCGGTAACCGCCGGTCAGAGGCACAAGCTTGGGTTTGGGCATGATGACGGGCTGATCAACCGATCGCCAGGTCACTTTCTTGAGCGCGAGAATCTTGCGGACTTTTTCCGAGAAAGGCGAATTTGGGTACTGATGCAAAATAATTTCGGGCATCGATTCCTCCATGCCGGCAGCGCCGGTCTCTATTCTTTAGCCGACGGCGCGCGGATCGCGGAAGGAAAAAAGTCAACTGGGGTGCCAGAGACCTTCCTCTGAATAACCTCGCCCGCTTCGTTGCGGGAGAGGTCGAGCGGCGCGGCGCGTGCATTTTTTTCGCACGCTCCGGACGCGAGGGTGAGGGTGCAGCGACGGGCACTTGCGGCAAGCTTCGAGCGCAGCACCCTCACCGCAAAGCGGCCCGTTAGCGGGCCGCTTTGCTGCCTTGTATCTCCCCGTGTGCGGCTTCCGCCAATGGCGTCAGCCGCGGGCGAGGCTATTCACGAGACACGCGCTTCCGACGTCTCGCTTACAGCGCGCGGTAGAACGCATCGAACAGCGCCTGAGGGCGCGAATCGATCAACAACCCGTTCGCCATCTGGTTCATCGTGTAGCCGAATCCCACCTTCTTCACCGGATCGGCAAACCCAAGCGAGCCGCCCGCACCCGGGTGCCCGAATGCCTTTATGTTAGGACCGAAGCTCGTGCCCGGCTGCGAGAGCATGAAGCCCAGCGAGAACCGCGTCGGCATCTGCATCAGCACCTGGTCCGGTCCGTAGGATTGCTCGGTCCAAAAGCGCTCGAGCGATTCCGGCCGCACGATACGGTGGCCGTCGATCTCGCCGCCACGCGCGAGCGCACCATACATCCTGGCAAGGGCGCGTGCGGTGCAATGTGCGTTTGCGCCGCCGATTTCCGCGGCACGCCACGCGCGCGAGTTCGGCACGCTTGGCTCGGTGAGCACGGGAGGGTTCATGAACGCTGCGAATGTCGGCCCCTTGGGATCCTTCGCCGCCTCTTCAAACAGATTAGGCATTCCCGGCTCCGGCGGCGGCGACGGAAGGATGTCGGTAACGCGCGCGTCGTGCTTCGCATCGAGGCCGATATGCGCGTCGAGGCCGAGCGGCTCCGCAATCTCGGTGCGGAAGTATGTTCCCAACCCTTTGCCGCTGATACGCCGGATCACCTCGCCCACCAGCCATCCGATTGTGATCGCGTGGTAGCCATGCTTCATGCCGGGCTGCCAGAAGGGCTCCTGTTCCGCCAGCGCCGAGGTCATCACGTCCCATTTATACATCGCGTCTTCGGCTAGCGGCTTCGATACTCCTGGGAGTCCCGCGCGATGACTCAGGATATACCGCACGGGCAGATCCTTCTTCCCAGCCTGCGCGAATTCAGGCCAGTACTTCGACACGGGCTCATCGGGATCGAGCTGGCCCTGATCGATCAAGCGATGAGCGCAGGTCGCCGTGAGTCCTTTGGTGGTGGAATAGACGTTGACAAGAGTATCGCGCTGCCACGGACGGGTCCGCGCCTTGTCGGCGTAACCACCCCACAAATCGACCACGCACTTTCCGTCGAGAATTATCGACACCGCTGCGCCGAGCTCGCCGCGTTTGGTGAGATTTTCCGCAAAGGCCTCGCGTACGCCCTGGAAGCGCTTGTCGCATTCACCTTCGATTTTGAAGTCAGCCATGAGAAGCCTCGTGCTCGATGTCGTATAGCATCGGCGAGGCGATGATCAGAAGGCGCGCCGGAACTGTCGCGCCGGAACTCCGCTCGCTGATCAAAAGCTGCTAAGT
>JASHQJ010000074.1 GCA_030037595.1 Candidatus Binataceae bacterium | reverse complement strand
AGGATTTCGTGGATGCGGCATCTACACGCTGGATCAACACACGGTCGCTTGATGAACTCCTGGACAACCCGCGTCACGTAGTCTCTGGCTAACGTCGCTCGTTGTCGTCGTGTCGAATGTTCCGGAAAAACGGGAGACGAAGCATGGTCGGGAACCGCACTCACCGATGCTCGTTGCGCCGCCATCCGCCTGCCCCCATAGCCGCAGCCAGGATATTCCTCATTCATCGCGTAGACCGGTTGCACTGATGGATGTTCCGGGAAATCAGAAGCTCGAATGTGGGCGGTAGCCGGGCGCAAGTGCGGCGCGTTTTTTCGAAACAGCGTCTTCCCCTCCATTCAGTGGCTCAGCTCGTCGAGCAGCGTCTTGGCGTCTTTCAGATCGGCGGTGTCGAAGCCCTCGGTGAACCAGTTGTAGATCTCGGCGAGCATCGTGCGCGCTTCGCTGCGGCGATTGGTGTCGCGCAGCAGACGCGCGAGGCTGGTCGTCGCGCGCAGCTCAAAGGCCTTCGCCTGCATCTTTTGCGCGAGTGCGATCGCCTCGCGGAAGTCGGCCTCGGCCGGCGCGGTCTGGCCAATTTTCAGCCGCAGCTCTCCGCGGCAGTTAAGCGCATCAGGTCGGGAGACAAGTTCTTCAGGGTTCGCCTGGAGCGCCTCCTCGATGGTGATGAGAGCGTCGTCGATCTTGCCGTCGAGGGCCTGGGCCACGGCCAGAAACGTGAGAAAGGCCGTGATACGGTACCTGATTCCGGCCTCAGCCATGCCGGCTAAGCCCTGGCGGATCAGCGTGACGCCTTCACCTGCGCGGCCGAGCTGCGCCCGCGCCCAGCCGAGCAGCGCGCGGGACAAGTCCCCAACGACCGGAAAGCCGTGCTCTTCTGCGATGGCTAACGCTTGCGTGGCCGCAACCTCGGCACCCTGCGGTTCTCGCTGGTGGAAGGACGAGAAACTTTCAACGAATCGCCCGAACACCAAGTCGTAAGGGTTTTTGCTATCACGAGCGAAGGCAATGACCCGGTGGATGCGCTCCCGGGCTTTATCGGCGTGGCCCAAAGCCCACGCGCAAAAGCATGCGGTACCGAGTGCGTCGACGACCGCGCCGGGGACTTGCCTGAAACCATCCGCGTCAAGGAAGCCGCTCGCGCGTGCGAAATGCGCTTCGGCGCTAACCATGTCGCCGCGATTGAAGCTCACCACCATCTGAGTATGGTATGCGAGGCCAAAGCTCGTGGGACTGCCCTCACGCTGGGCAACCTCGAGTAGCCGATCCGCCAGCAGTCCGGTGGTGGATAAATCGCCCGCGGCAAGAGTGCTACGCCAAACCGCGAATTCCTTGACAACCAGTTGGAGCAGGTTGCCGCTCTTCTCGGCTAGGTCGCGGGAGCGCTCAACGGCCGCGTGCGCCTCCAGCGCAGCCCACCCTCGCATGACCATCAGCACCTCAGCGAGCGTGCTCGTCAGCTCGAGTTCGCGGGCGTCGCGCTCAGGCGATTCCGGCAGTCTCTTGATCCATTCCAGACCCTGCTGGGATTGGGCCTGCGCCTCGACATAAGCCGAGCGATTCAGCGCTTGCTGGCCGGCGCGCGTCAGATACTCGACCGCCTTGCCGGCATTGGCGCCGCGGCCGTAGTGATGCGCGAGTTCGGCCAGGTGTTCCTCGATCGAATTGGTGTGGAGCGTCTCAAGCGCCGCGCCTGTGCGCTCGTGCAGTTGCTGGCGCCGCTCCATCAATACCGAGTTGTAGGCGACCTCCTGCGTCAGCGCGTGCTTGAAGATGTATTCGGTGTCGCCAACGGTGGGTTGTTCGTAGATGAATTCGCCGAGCTGAAGATCGTCCAGCATCCGCTCGAGATTATCAGCAGGCTTCTGCACGACTGCGCGAATCAGCGACAGCGGGAACTCGCGCCCGATTACCGTTAGCGTCTGCAACAGGTCCTTGGCGTCCGCAGGTAGCCGGTCGATGCGCGCCGCAAGCACCCCCTGCACGGTGGCGGGAATGCGCGCGGACTGCAGCGGCTTCACCAGCTTGACCGCACCGTTACGTGCAATCACGCCATCCTCCAGCATCGCCTGATACATCTCCTCCATGAAAAATGGATTACCTTCCGTTCTCTCGATGATCAGCTTTTTGAGAGGTGCCAGGTCGGGAGAGTCACCGAGCAGCGCGGATAGCATCTCGTCCGCCGACTCGGTACCCAGCGGATCAAGCCTGAGTTGCGTGTAGTAAGTCTTCGAGCCCCACTGATGCGAGTACTCGTCGGGCCGATAATTCACCAGGAGCAGGACCTTCGCATTGGCGAGCGAGTCGGCGAGCAGATTGAGGAACTCCTGGGTTTGCTCATCGATCCAGTGGAGGTCCTCGAAGACTACCATCAGCGGCTGATTGAGCGATTCGCGCAAGAGAATCCGTTTGATCGCGTCGAGGGTGCGGCGCTTCTTGACCTGCGCGTCCATCTGGGCGAGCGGGTCCTCACCTTCGACGATCCCGAGCAGCGCGAACAGATAGGGACGAGTGTCCTCCAACGCTGGATCGAGGGTTACGACTCGTCCGTTGACCTTCTCCCGCCGTGTACGGGCATCGTCGTCCGACGTGATCTTGAAATAGGTGTGCAGCAGGTCGAGCACCGGCAGGTATGCCGACGCCTTGCCATGCGAAACTGAAACCGCCTCGAGCACCATCCATCCCGACTGGTTCTTCGCCTTGAACTCGAAGAGCAGCCGCGATTTGCCAACTCCCGCCTCCGCCATCGCACCGACGATTTGACCGTGGCCCGCCTTGGCTTGCTCGGCAGCGTGTCCGAGCGCTTCCATCTCGCGCTCGCGCCCAACGAACTTCGTCAGTCCACGACCGGCAGCGCGTTGGAGCCGCGTGCGCAGCGGTCCGAGCCCAGTTACCTCGCAAACATTCACTGGTTCGCTGATGCCTTTGACCTTGGTCGGACCCAGCGGTTTGAGGACGAAATAGCCTTCGCACAGCTTGCGCGTCGCCTCACTCACGACGATTGACCCGGTACGTGCAATGCTCTGGAGCCGTGATGCGAGATTGGTAGTGTGGCCAATTGGTGTGTATTCGGCCTGACCCGTGCCAGTGGTAATCGATCGCACCACCACCTCGCCGGTGTTGACCCCGACCCGAATCTCGATCGGCGCGCGCCCTTCGGTCTGCAGTTTTGAGCCGTAGCACCGCAACTCTTCCTGCATGCGCAACGCGGCCCACAATGCGCGCTGCGGATGGTCCTCATG
>JASHQJ010000073.1 GCA_030037595.1 Candidatus Binataceae bacterium | reverse complement strand
GGCAGTCGCGAGGCGCGCACCTGGGTGGGACTCGGTGCCAACTTCGCAATGGATTCCAACAGCCTCCACTCACGGTCGAAACACTGGGCGGCGAGCTCTATGTCGCCCGAATACATGTTCGCAAGCGCCAACCAGTCCACCGCTGACGCAATATATTCGGCGCTCCCGCGTTGCTCGGCCCGTGCAATCAGCTCGGTAGCTATTTCGCGCGCCTTGCGCGGGTCGGGACGGGCCAAGTGGGCAAGGAAGATTCCACTCAGTACCGACCAGCTCTTTTCCCAGTCGATCCCGGGCCGCTGGCAAAGCTGCATCGCCCGCGCGGAGGACTGTTCGGCTTCGGGCGACGCGTAGCCCTTGATTGTCATAAGAGCGAAACCTACAGCAGTTCGGAGATCCAACTCCTGCTCGGCGCGTTGGTCGTCGTCGGGGAGCTTCTGTAGCAGCTCGAGTCCGGTTTCGAACTGCGCTACCGCTTCTACATTGGATCCGCGCCCGACGCACTGCCGGACAGCGCGCAGGCAATAATCCATCGCCTTGCGCGGATTGCCGCTGCGCGCGTAATGATGCGCCAGCTCGGCGATGTGGTCGTTGAGATCGTCGGCATACATCGACTCCAGCGCCGGACCGATTCGCCCGTGCAACATTCGGCGGCGTTCCTTCAGCACCGAGTTGTAGGCGACGTCATGGGTCAGGGCGTGCTTGAAGGTGTACTCGATGTCGCCGATTGCGGGCTGCTCATAGATGAACTCGCCAAGCTGGAGTTCTGAGAGCATCGGCTCCAACTCTGATTCCGAGTTCCGGGCGACTCTACGGACCAGACCGAGTTTGAACTCCGTGCCTATGACGGCCAGCGTTTGCAGCAGGTCTTTATGGTCAGGCGTGAGCCGGTCGATGCGCGCGGCCAAAATCGCCTGCACTGTAGACGGAATCTTGAGTTCATTGAGCGCCTTGGTCAGTTTTACCGTTCCGTTGCGCACCAACGCACCCTCATCGAACAACACCTGCACCGTCTCTTCCATGAAGAACGGGTTGCCCTCGGTCTTCTCAATGATCAGCCGCTTGAGCGGCGCCAGATCCTTGCCGTCACCCAGCAGTGCCGAGAGCATCTCGCCGGCCGACTCTTTGCCGAGTGGGTCGAGCCGCAATTGTGTGTAGTAGGTCTTGTTGCCCCAGTTGTGGGTGTACTCCGGCCGATAGTTGACCAGCAACAGAATCTTGGCGGTACCGATTGAGTCGGCGAGCAGATTGAGGAGTCCTTGTGTGGCCTCGTCGATCCAGTGCAGGTCCTCGAAGATCACCATCAGCGGTTGGTTGAGCGACTCACCCAGCAAGATGCGTTTGATCGCGTCGAGCGTGCCGCGCCTGCGGGTTTGCGGGTCCGTCCGCACCAGCGGGTCGGGCTGCTCGGCGATCCCGAGCAGGCTGTAGAGGTAGGGGATCGTGCCCTCCAGCGTGCGGTCTAGAATCGCGATGCGACCGGCGATTTTCGCGCGGCGGGTGCGTTGGTCGTCTTGCGAGGCGATCCTGAAGTAGCTGTGCAGCAGGTCGATCACTGGCAGGTAGGACGACGCCTTGCCGTACGAGACGGAGACGGCTTCGAGTACCATCCAGCCCGACTGCGAAGTGGCCTTAAATTCGAACATCAGGCGCGACTTGCCGACGCCTGGCTCGGCCATCGCTGCGACGATCTGCCCGTGCCCTGCTTTGGCTTGGTCCGCCGCCGCCTTCATTGCGTCCATCTCGCGTTGCCGGCCGACGAACTTGGTGAACCCGCGCCCAGCCGCTTGCTGAAGCCTCGTGCGCAGCGGGCCAATTCCCGTCACCTCGTAAACCTTGACCGCTTCGCTGACGCCTTTGATCCTGGTCGGACCCAGCGGCTTGAGTTTGAAGTAGCCCTCAACGAATTTGCGCGTCTGCTCGCTGATCGCGATTGAGCCTGCTGGCGCGAATGCCTGCAGGCGCGAAGCGAGATTGGCTGTGTGCCCTATCGGCGTGTATTCGGTGTGTCCTTCGCCGGTGGTGATCGAACGTACAACAACCTCTCCCGTGTTCACTCCGACGCGGGCTTCGATAGGCAGGTTGCCGGCGTCGCGCAATCTTGCCGAATAGCGTTCCAAATCCTCTTGCATGCGGAGCGCGGCATACAGCGCTCTCTGCGGATGATCCTCGTGGGCCAGGGGCGCTCCGAATAGCGCAAAGATTCCATCGCCTGTAGATTGCACGATGTACCCGTCGTACTTATGCACGGCATCGATCATCAGCTTGAGTGCCGGATCGACGATTGCGCGCGCTTCCTCGGGGTCTAAGTCCTGCTCAAGTTCGGTCGAGCCCTTGATGTCGGCGAACAGCGCCGTGACTGTCTTGCGCTCGCCCTCAAGCGAAGCGTCGTCTATCTCTACACTTATCTTTATCGGTGAGCTCGCAGAGGCCGGCGCGGGCTGGGATTTGTCCGCACTATCGATGGGCCTCGCACATTCGAGGCAGAACTTCGCATTTGGAGGGTTCTCGGCGTTGCACGAATTGCAGCGGCGCGAGAATGGCGACGCGCATTCCACGCAGAACTTCGCCCGCTCAGGATTTTCAGCTCCGCACCTGGAACAGCGCATCCGCGTGTCCCCTCGCGACGAACGCCCACGAACGCCGCGATGTTAATCGATGCGCTGGTTTAGGAGAATCGGCGTATTAGCCGGGCGAATCGCCCAACTCGATTAGCGCTTGATGGGGCTTGCGGCCGCGTCCAAATCTCGACAAATCGCTCCCCGCCGCCACCCGGGCGCTCACCGCTTCTCATTGCGCCGCCATCCGCCTGCCCCCCACTGGTTCATCCTAGCGGCTTTCGTGGCGTGCAACGTCTGTCTCGCTCTCGTAGTTGCCTTAGCCACGTCGACATATCGATCTCAGGCAGCACATCGTGATACCGACACTTGCAGCCGGGGTCCGTGCACGGATGTTCGAGTACCCAGCGCAGCCCCGTAACGATCTGCTGCCGCGTTATCATCCGCTTCTCTTGTTCCGGAAAATTGGTGGTGTCGAAGTGAGGCGGAAGCGCGGGATCGCCAGGCTCTGCCCAATCGATCGGCTCGCCCCCCGGGTGGAATGGACGGCGGGAAAACGGTCTGCGCGCCGGTTGTGCGAATCTCGACCAACATTCCCTTGTCTTCGGGAGTCTGGGGGCGCGGATC
>JASHQJ010000072.1 GCA_030037595.1 Candidatus Binataceae bacterium | reverse complement strand
CTTCAGGTTGGCGCCGAACATGCCCAGCTCGGCCATTTGCGGGATGAGCTCCTTCGGGAACGTTTCGCCCGCGAAATGCTTTTCAACCGAGGGCAGCACCTCGCGGCGGACGAACTGTTTGACCGAATCGCGAGCCATCCTCTCCTCGGCGGTCAACAAATCGTCAAGATTGAAGAAATCAAGGTCTCTTAATAGATCAGACATCGCTCGCTCCGTCGAAATCGTGAATCAACTCGCAGCTTCCGTTTCTGAAAAGTACCCATCCGGACCGGCGCGAGTCGAGTGTCAAGGTAAGGTTCGGATGGAAGAAGCTGACTTTCGCGTCTCTTGACCTAGAACCGCTCCTCCCGCAGGCTAATAGTAGGCAGGTGGAAATATTTAACAGGGCTACTACTTGCCTCACTTTTCAGCATCACATAGCCTTATACGTGAAGTCAGTAGTATGCACATCGAAACGCTGAAGGTCTTCTGCGACATAATCGAAAGCGGAAGCTTTTCTTATGCCGCCTCTCAAAACTTTGTCACCCAGTCGGCGGTCAGCCAACAGGTCAGAAGCCTCGAAGAGAAGTACGATTGCCGCCTGATCGAGCGTGGCCGCGCTGGGGTGAAGCCCACGCCGGCCGGGCAGATTCTCTACACGGCGAGCAAGGAAATCGTACGCCGCTTCCTCGAATTGGAGAACAAGCTGCGCGAAATCGGCTCGGTCGTGGCCGGATCGATACGCGTCGGCACGGTGTACAGCGTCGGTTTGCACGAGCTGCCGCCGTATCTCACTGAATTCCTTAGGAATTTCCCGGCGGTCAACGTCCATCTCGAATACCTGCGCGCCAATAAAATCTATGAGGACCTGATCGAGGGCAAAATCGACCTCGGCGTAGTCGCGTACCCTGCGAAGCGGAGCCAAATCGTAGCGGTTCCGTTCCGTCACGATGAACTTGTGCTGGCAGTCCCGCCCGACAATCCCCTCGCCAAGCACAACAAGGTCGCCGTCGGCCAGCTCCAGGGGCAGAAGTTCGTCGGCTACGAGCGCGACGTCGCGACGCGTAAGGCTTCCGATCGTATCCTGCGCGAGCATGGCGTGAAGCCGCAGTACGCGCTTGAGTTCGACAATATCGAAACGATCAAGCGCGCGGTCGAAATCGGGCTTGGATGCGCGATCGTGCCGCGGATGACGGTCGAGAACGAAGTGAATCGCGGGACGCTCAGGATGCTCGAGTTCCAGGAAGGAACCTTCCTCCGTCCGCTCGCGATCATTTACAAGCGCGGCCGCGAGCTTTCGCCGGCAGTCCGCAAATTTATCGATACCCTGACTCAGAGCATGTTGCCGAAGGTCGGCCGCATCGACCGCAATGCCGAGCGCGCCGCGCGCGAAGCTGAACGAGCCGCCCGCGAAGCCGAAAGGGGCGACGGAAAGGGCGGAGACCGGTTGGAGAAAGCAGAAAAGACAGCCTGATCTCAAAATCGCGATTCAAGCGTAAACGGCCGACGCAGATGCGCCGGCCGTTTTGCTTTTCTCTCGCCTTCGATTCCTACATCGGTGGGCGTTGGTAGCCTCCGAGCTCGCGCTCGACGGCGCTCGCGATCGCGAGCACCGATTCTTCGCCAAATGCTCGCCCGTTGATCTGCACGCCCATCGGCAGCTTGTTACGATCGAGTCCCGCAGGAACCACTACCCCCGGTAGACCCGCGCAATTGCCCCACAGCACCGGCCAGTTCGCACGGTAGAGCGAATAGCTCTTGCCGTCGATATCGACCTCATACTCGCCGTGCTTGAACGCCGTCGAGCAGAACGGCGGTCCGATAATAATCGGGTAGCGCTGCATGAACTCCGCCACCTGCACGCGCCAAGCATCGCGGCGAAATGCGATCTTGAAGAAATCTGACGCGGATTTCTCACCATCCGGCGTCGCCAGCATCCGCTTCAAGCGTTCGCGTGTACTTGCGGCATGGTCGCCGAGCATCTCAAGCATCAGCTTGTTGCCGTCGGCCATCGCGTATTCCCACCAGATACTCGGACCCTCGTCGATCGGCGGTTTCGCTTCATCGACGGGAACGCCCATCTTCTGGAGGGCCTTGGCTGCGCGCTCGACGGCTGTGCGGATATCGGAAGCTACCGGCACATCGCACGCAGCAGTGAAGACCGCGCATCGAAGCTTTTTGATGTCCACGGTCTCGGGCCGCGCGTCGGCCGTCGGAACGGTGTAGGGCGAGCTCGGATGCGGTCCTTTGACGATGTTGTAAGCGAGGGTGAGGTCGTCAACGTAGCGCGCCATCGGTCCGATCGTCGCCATGTGTGCGATCGGTGGCGGCGATGCGGGCCCGGGCGACATGTGACCGCTAAGCGGAATCGTGCCCCACGACGGCTTCAGACCCGCCACGCCGCAGAAATGCGAGGGCACTCGGATCGAGCCGCCATAATCGGAGCCCATCCCGAGCGGCGCCATTCCGACCGCGAGCGCGGCAGCCTCGCCGCCGCTCGAGCCACCGGGGACGCGTGAGCGATCCCAAGGATTATTCGTCGCGCCAAAAAGCGGATTCTCGCAGTCGTAGTCCAGCGTCATTTCGGGCGTATTCGATTTCGCGATCACGATTGCGCCAGCCGCACGAAGCCGCGCTACCGTCGGCGCGTCATAAGTCGCGACGTGATGCTCGAACATCTTCGTGCCCCACGTCGAGCGCACGCCTTCGGTAATGATCGAGTCCTTGATCGTGATCGGCAGCCCTTCAAGCGGACGAACGTCTGTTCCCGCGGCGAGGCGGCGGTCTGAGGCTTCCGCTTCACGCGCGGCGCGTTCTTCGACCAGCGTGACGATCGCGTTGAGGCCGTGGTTGGCCGACTCGATTCGGTCGAGACAGGCGTCAACCAGCTCGATCGAGGAAACTTCTTTCGCTTTGAGCATTGCGGCCAGACGATGCGCCGGCGCGAACAGAAGGTCGTTGGAGAATGCCATGCGACGACTCCTTGAGAGTACCAGCGTTAGCATCGCAGCCGTGCTATTGCACGCGGCGCGACGAGGAGGGTGGTCAGGCGGGGTCGCTCAGGGCATGAAAGTCTTTCTCAGCGATACCTCAGTGTCGATAGCGTCGAGGAAGTAACGCCGGCAGGCGAACTTCCATTTGTCGCCTTTCTTCGTGTACTCGTCCTCATAGTAGCCGAGCCCGACCCGCCGCATTCCGAACTTTGCGCTGTAGACTTCCGCGTAACATCGGCCGGTCGCGCGGTTTCCATCGAGCAAATCCACGATATGGGTGTGGATGAACAGCCGGGGCTCCAACTCAGCAAGCGACTTCTCGTACACCTGCTTGAGCCGGGCGCGGCCGTGTGAGACTGCCTCCCGCTCGATGCCCTCGACTACGAACGTGCCGTCCTCAGCGAACAGGCTGACAAGTCCGTCGAGATCTTTTCGCCAGATGCAATCGCAGTAACGATCTGAAAGCTCGCGGATCGCGGCGCGATCGACCAGCTCACGCACTAATTCGTCGGTAGTCTTCATTCGGTTTCCCCGGGCCGAGGGTTAGCATTGACGGCGAGTTATTGCACGAGGACGGCCACCAGGGCCGCTACTTCGCGAGGGACGCCAAGCGATCGCGATCGAAACCCGTAATGATATCCTTGCCGGCTATTACGAGCGGGCGCTTCAGCAGATTCGAATCGCGCAGCATCAACGCAATCGCGTCATCGCGCGTGAGTGACTTGCCGGCGAGACCCATCGCCTTGTAGGCCGGGCTGCGCGGATTCAGATAGTCGCGCGGATCACGATCTTTAAAGATCGCGCGAAGTTCGTCGACCGTGAATGGCGCCTTTGCGTAGTCGCGTTCGTCGAGTTCGACACCGCCGAGATTGCGCAGGAAGGTGCGCGCGTCGCGGCAGGTGGTGCAGGTCGATTTGTAGAGGAATTGAACACGTTTCACGACCCGGGCATCCTTTCGGCTTAGCGCCGCCAATAAGTTATGATGCGCCACACCGCAAAATCGAGGCGCAACATGCGAGTCGGCAATCCAAACTTGCGTTGCACGCGATTTTTGATCGTGGCTTTGCTTCTCGGCGGATGTGCGCAAACCACACAAATCAACGTAGCGCCTGGCGCATCGCTAGCGGACTACCACACGATCGAAATCGGCAAGGTCACGAACGATACCGGCGAAACGTACTCTTACGACATCACGGGCTTCTTCCATGACGAGCTTCGGCACGCTCTGACCACCAAGGGATACACGGTAGCGGAGCAAGGCGAGGCGGCGGGCAAGGTGCTGGTCGCAAATTGCAGCATCACTTCATACTCTGCGGGTAGCGCGGGCAAGAAACTTGCGTCTGCTGGCTTGGGACTGGTGCCTGGCGGCTACTTCATGACACCCAAGGATAGCGCCACGATTAAAACCAAATTGATCGATCTGCAGAGCGGAAAGGTCGTGGCCGACCTCGTCAGCACCCCGTCCGAGACCGAAAGCGTGATGGCGCAGACTTCGTTTGGTAACGGGCATGGAGTCTCGATGATCTCGTCGCAGGAGCTGGTGCTGAGAGAAGCGGCCTGGGGCGTGGCGACTCAGATCGACAACACGTTTAAGTCACAGTAGCGGCGTCGCAAGCGAACGTACCCGTGTTCAGTCGCGCTCTCGCAGACAGAACCAGCCGATGAGCCGGCGCGGAGGCGAAGCTCCGCGCCAAACTAACTATTCGACGCTGCTACCACCCGGCGCCGGGCCGCTGCCATGATCCAGCGGCGCGGAATTCGACGCGCCAACGTTGGTCGGAGGCAGCGGCTGGATCGGCTGCACTGACGAAGCGTTGCCGGCGGTAGAGTTGTTGGAAACCGCTGGCGACGGCGGCGGCGTCGAAGTCGGACCACTAAAGTTGATCGGCTGCTGGCCCGCGACCATCTGCGGCGTCAGCACGTAGTCGCCGCCGAGAGCGCTGCGAAACACCGTGTTGGCGGCCTGTGAATTGCCAGCGGTAACGAGCCACGTTCCGCCGCCCACGATGCTGCCCAGGATCGCGTAAACCAGCTTGGCCGGGATGTAGAGCACATTGCCGAAGAGCGCAGCGACGCCGTAGCCGGCACCCGGCCAGTTCACACTGTTCTGGTCGGGTTGCGGCACCTGGGTCGCGCTCGGCGCCGCCTGCGGGGCCGCGCTCTGCGAAAGCGCGGGCATCGGCGCCAGCGCGATCATCAGCGCAGCCAACACCATTATCGCGATCCTTTTCCTGTCTGATTTTACCATGATGGTTCTCCTCATCCCCCAACCTCCCGCTGAAAATTATTCCACCTTGACCACCGCATCACGCGGTAGCAGTTCCATCAGATGAGCGAAAGCGCGCTCAAGGTAGTCGGAGTCCTTGGACTCGAGAGTGAGCTTGACCCGGTATTCGCTGTGGCCGATGCGCGGGTACGAGCCGAGCATCAACGCCGGGAATTGTTTCAGGCACGCGTTGAGAAACTCGGCGATCGCGTCCTCGCTCGACTGCGTGTATATCGCGCGCATGAAATAAGGATCGGTTGTGAAGCGTTCCTTGAGCGCCAGCAGCTTGGATTCGAAGAGCTGCGGAATGCCAGGCAGCACGTAAACGTTTTCGATCTGCACCGTTGGAAAGCGGATATCCCCGCCAGTGTTGAGGATCGCGCCCTCCGGCACCTCGGCCATCTTGAGGCCAGCATCGAGAGAGCGGTCGCGAAAGTGCTGGCGGATGAGTTGCTCCAGCTCGGGATGCCTCACGAGCTTGCGCTTGAAGGCAATGGCAACGCCCTCCAGCGTCATGTCGTCGTGAGTTGGACCGACCCCGCCCGAGGTGATGACGAGATCGAAGTGTTGGGAGCAGTAGGCGACTTCCTCGGCAATGACGGCCAAGTCGTCCGGAATCGTGGCGATACGCTGCAGCGCGACTCCGATCTTGCGCAGCTCGCGCGCCGCGAAATAGGCGTTGGAATCCTGCACCTTGCCGGACAGGATCTCATTGCCGACCACCACCAATGCGCAAGTGCGTTCCCGCATCGTGCCTGCCTCGCGCCTCACCACCTCGACGGTATTATCCAAGCGGCGTCAGTCCACGGCAAGGCGCTCGGTCAACGAATTTCTGAAGAAGAAAACGCGCGCGGCCTGTTGAGCCGCGCGCGTCATAGGGACGGATAGGGGCAGGATCAGCTAGGGATTGGCCGTGCAGTTCGGATGGACCTTTGTCAGTTTGGTGTAAATGTTGTTGGTCCACGTGTTGTTGTCGCAGTTGGCGTTGTCATCGAGCAGATTAAGGTTAGCGTTGTCGGCCGGGGAATTGGCGATATTAGCTGCGATGACGTTGCTCGAGTCGCCGGCCTCGACATGAATTCCGTTTTGCTGCTTAGGCTGTCTTACCGAAACAGTGTCCTCGCAGTTGTCGCCGCCAACGATACCGGTGATCTGACCGGCGGCAACAATCGTCACATGATTGTAGTCGCTATCGAAGTCGCAGTCGTAGGGATCAGATGCTGACGTGTCGCAGCCGACGAGAACGCCGTTCTGGGCGTTCGATTGCGAACTGCCAGTCGTGAGCGAATTGCTGCTGGACCCCTGCAGGACGACGCCGTTTCCTTGCGGGAGAGTGGCGGCGCTATTGGTGTTCAGGATCGTCGTGAAGTTGTAGATCGAGTTGTTGTTGGAGTTGTTCAGCAGTGCGCCGGCGACCGAGTTCTGCTCGGCCGTGAAATCGTATATCCGACTTGCCGTGGTGCCATCCAACACCAAACCGGCGATACTGTTTTTGTCTGCGCAAAGACCACCGACCGTGTCGTTGCTAGCGTCGCTGAGAAGCACGCCGATGTTGTTGCCGTCCAGATGGTTGAAGAACTCGACCACCACGTTGTCAGCGTCAACCTCGATTCCAGTGTTGAAGTTGAGAATGTTCGCTTCATTTCCAACCACCGGGCCAGGACCAGGGGGAGGCGCCGGGGCGGGAGGCGCAGTCCCATTTCTCCTGAGGCCTGCGACGACCGAATAATCGGCACCCTTTTCGACCAAAACTCCGATGCCGGTCTTCGCGCTGCCCGTGATGGTCGAAGCGTTGACAATCTCCAGGACAGTGTTGGGGGCCTTGATATCGATGCAGACGGTTTCAAGTGAGGCGGTCAGGTTCTTGGTCACGGTGTAGGTGCCGCCGGGGGAATTGATCTCGCATCCGCAGCCCAGGATGGTGGACGTGCATACAGGCGCAGCCTGCGCGGAGCCGGCCGCCAACGAGCCCGTCAGGGCCGTAGCGGCGAGCGCCACCAGCGCCAGACGCATGGCTTGGCCGCAATTCGAGTCGTTCATATTTCCTCCCATTGAGGAGTCACTCTGCGTGCTCCCCATAGAACAGCCAAGAACAATTGAATCCAAGTGCGTGCGATTATTCGCAAACAAATCAGCCTGGCTACGGTTAGCCGAGCTAAAGACACACTGCCTTAAAGGCGACGCGCAAAGTAGCACGTCGCATATTAAAGAACAATAAGACTGTTTTTTGCGCTCTCTGTAGAGAAAAGCAGCAATAAGCGACTCGCCGCTTTATGACGCTCCGGCGTCCTCGATATCGGACGCCTCCGCCTTGAGGAATTCCTTGAGCCTCTTCTTGAGCCGGGTTTCGATCTGCCGCACGCGCTCACGGCTGATTCCGTAGCGCTCGCCGATTTCCTGGAGCGTCATCGGATCATCGGTGAGCAGGCGAGCATTGAAAATCTCAAGCTCCTTGTCCTTGAGCTGAGCCGCGAACTTCTGCACCTTCTCGCGGGCGAACTCGCGGAACTCGTTGTCGGCCGCGCTATGCTCCGGGCTGCCTTCATCGGGCAGCATCTCGAGCAGATTTGTGTCCTCATTGGCGCCGAGCGGCTGGTCGAGCGAGATCTCGCTCTGTGCCATGCGCTCCTGCATCTCGCGCACCTCGCTCTCTTTAACGCCCATGCGCTGCGCGAGCAGGAGCGGCTGCGGCTTGAATCCTTCGGCCTCGAGGCGTTCGGTCTCCTTGCGTAGGTTGAAAAAGAGTTTGCGCTGGGCTTGCGTCGTCCCGATCTTGACCAGCCGCCAGTTGTTCAGCAAGAAGCGGTAGATATACGCGCGGATCCACCAGACGGCATACGAAGGGAAGCGGATGCCGCGGCTCGGATCGAATTTCTTCACGGCTTCCATCAGGCCGACGTTGCCTTCCTGAATAAGGTCGAGGACGTTCTTGGAAGCGCGCGCGAATTCGTACGCAATCTTGACGACGAGGCGGAGGTTCGCCGTCACCAGCCGGTAAGCATCTTCGCGATCGTGCGTTTTCGTGTAGCGACGCGCGATCTCAGTTTCTTCCTCGCGCGAGAGGATCGGGAAGCGGCGGATTTCTGCGAGATACCGGCTTAGCGAATCGGTCGCGACCAGCGCTGAGCCGCTGTCGTTATCTCGGGGCTCCTGGTCCTCATCGAAGCGAAGGGGCGACTCGTCGTCGTGAAGCACCCCGGTGGCGGGCGGCTCCAACTCGGCACCACTCTCTCCAGGGACGTCGTGCGCCTCGACCGGATGGAAATCCTCGATCTCGATGGCGGGCTCGTCCTCGCCCTGAACCGGCTGAAACGTCTCGTCCGGCGGCGTCCTATGCTCTGGCGATCGCTTTAGGCGAGATGCCGCGGCAGGCACCTTGGGGGCTTTGCTCTTTCTCGACTTACGGGGCACCGGAACGACCTGGAGATGGGCTCTCAATGCCGCCCGCGCCGTGGCGACGAAGGCGAAGGTTTAGCGAGCGGAGGCCGCCAGTTGCTAATCGCGATCGGGCTGCTCGACAGTCACCTTGGAAGCTGCGATCTCGCGCAACGCCGTGACTACTTCCTTGTTGTCGGACTCGAC
>JASHQJ010000071.1 GCA_030037595.1 Candidatus Binataceae bacterium | reverse complement strand
GCCGTGATAAAACCAGGAAAAACTGTTGACCGCTGTAATCGACGCGATATCGCCGTCGCGCGGCAGCAGCTTGTGCGTCCATTCGATCGCCTCGTCGCGTGGGCAACTCAGAACTGCGAATCCTCCGAGCACCTCTTTGGTTTCCGCAAACGGACCGTCGAGTTTCTTGGACTTGCCACTCGCGCCGATTCGAAACGTGGTTGCGGTTCGGCTCCAATCGAGGCGCGCTCCCGCCCAGAATGCGCTCTCGCCGCGCCGCATCCGCTCTGTCAGATATTCGTTGGCAACGCCTTCGTGCTGCCCGACGCACTGTTCGATCTGCTCCGGCGTCTGTTTCATGCCGAGAGCTTCGTCTTGAAGGTACGAAATCATGAAATGTTGGTTTAGGGGAGGTGGACGTGTCCCGACGCTGTCGATCCACCACATGTCCAGAATCGGCCGGACTTCGGTGACGTGGCCGGCGTGAGTGTGCTCGTGCGCGGCAAATTCGAGCGCCTCAGCGCGCGAATCGAAGTCGATGATATCGAAGCCGCCCAGCACTTCCCGCGTCTCGGCAAACGGACCATCGACGGTTGAAAAAAATCCGTTCTGGTTCCTGATGACGAGCGGATCCGCGAGACTGTTGAGTCCGACCGCGGCAACTAGCAGTTTTTTCCTGCCCCGAGCCGCGATCAGTTGGCCGATCGCGCGCTGATGCTGCCGCACGCGGCGCCGCTGTTCCTCCGGCGGCGACTGATGATAGTCGCTGTCATACGCCATCAGCATGTATTTCATTTCTGATCTCCATGGGAAAACCTCCCTCGCAGGCAACTGCAAATCGTGACTCAGCCGATCTTCATGATCGGACGGACTTCGATCGATCCAGTCAGCGCGCCGGGAATCTTCGCCGCGATTGCGATCGCGTCGTCGAGATCCTTGGCGTCGACAAGGTAGTAACCGCCAAGCTGCTCCTTGGTTTCGGCGAACGGGCCATCGGTCACGAGCATCTTGCCGTTGCGGACACGGACCGTCGTCGCGGTCGTCGATCGCTCGAGGGGGGCGCCGCCCTTATTTTTCCCCGAGGCCTGCAACTCTTGGGTGAACTTCATGTAGGCCTGAAACATCTCCTGGCCTTGCGCGGGGGTCATGGTCGTCGCATCAGCTTCGCTACCATAAATGAGCAGGATGTATTCCATCGATTTTCTCCTCGAATAGTTTGCGATTTCTGACCTAGTCGAATGAGCGTTCCAAGAATCGACATTTTCGCTCCACCGTTTGCCGATGCTTTGTTTGCCGCATCGATCTATCATCCGTGCTCGTGTTGCGGCGACCTTCGCCGCGGCTTCGCTCGACAACTTCGATGAATGAACCTCAGGTCAACGTTATCGGCGCGGGTCTCGCCGGCAGCGAGGCGACCTTCCAGCTCGCGCGGCGCGGTATCCGCGTGCACCTCGTCGAGATGCGGCCCGCGAAGATGACCGAGGCGCATCAGACGGCGGGATTCGCCGAACTGGTGTGCTCGAATTCGCTGCGCAACGATTCGCTCGAAACCGCAGTCGGCGTGCTGAAAGAGGAGATGCGCCGGCTCGGCTCGCTCATCATCGCTGCGGCAGATCGCGCTCGAGTGCCGGCCGGCTCGGCGCTGGCTGTCGATCGCGTCGACTTCTCGCGCATCGTCACCGAGACGCTGGAGCGCGAGCCGCTGGTAGAAATAGTACGTGCCGAAGCTGAGGAGATTCCTCCAGGGCCCACGATCATCGCGTCGGGCCCGCTAACGAGCGCCGCGCTAGGCGAGGCGCTGAATGCCATCATCGGCCCGCGCAACCTCTACTTCTACGACGCGATCGCGCCGATCGTCGCCGCGGATTCGATCGACACGAGCATCACGTTCCGCGCCGCGCGCTACGGCAAGGGCGGCGACGACTATATCAACTGCCCGATGACGGAAGTCGAGTACGAGGCCTTCATCGACGCGCTCCTCGCCGCGGAGAAGGTCGAGCTGCATCCGTTCGAGAAACCGGTCTATTTCGAAGGATGCATGCCGATCGAGGAGATGGCGCGGCGCGGGCGGCAGACCCTCGCGTTCGGTCCGATGCGCCCGGTCGGTCTCACTGATCCACGTACTGGCCGCCGCCCGTTTGCCGTCGTGCAACTCCGTCAGGATGACGCCGACGGCCGCCTCTACAATATCGTCGGCTTCCAGACCAAGATGACCTATCCGGCGCAGCGCAACGTTCTGCGCATGATTCCGGGTCTGGCCCGCGCTGAGTTCGTGCGCCTCGGCTCGCTTCATCGCAACACCTTTATCGATTCTCCACGGCTCCTGAACCCAACGTTGCAGCTTCACGCGCGCGATGATCTTTTCCTCGCCGGCCAGATGATCGGCGTCGAAGGCTACGTCGAATCTGCGGCCGCCGGACTGCTCGCCGCGATAAATGCGGCGCGGCTCGTCACTGACGCCACGATGGTCGTGCCACCGCCGGTGACTGCCCTCGGTTCGCTGATCGCCTACATCACCGACACCCGGCGGCGCGACTTCCAGCCGATGAATGCGAACTACGGTCTGATGCCTCCCCTAGGCGCCGGCACTCGTGGACGCGAGAAAAAAACCGCGACTGGGACCCGGGCGCTCGCGGCGATCGACGAGTGGATCGCGAGCAATTCGATCGAGCCGGCTCAGGCTCGCACCGCAGCGAACAGTTAGCCAGCGCACTCCATCCAGATGCAACTTGCCTGCTGCGATATCGGTACCAATACCGTCCTGATGGTCGCGGTCGAGGTCGGCTCCGATCGCAATCCAACTGTGCGCTGCGATCTCGGGCGCGTTACGCGCCTTGGCCGCGGCCTTGACCGCACCGGCAGGCTCGATGCGGAGGCAGCGGCACGAACGCTCGACACGATTGTCGAATTTGCGGCGCAAGCCCGTGCGCTCGGGGTCGATCGCGTCGTCGGTGCGGCCACGAGCGCGGTGCGCGACGCGAGCAACGGCGGCGATTTCCTGAGCGCGGTACGCGATCGCGCTGGAGTTGAGCTCCAGGTGATCAGCGGCCGTGACGAAGCGGCACTCTCCCATCTCGCGGTGATGCGCGGCCTTGCGATCGATCCTTCCGCGAAATTGCTGATCGTAGATATCGGCGGCGGCTCGACCGAACTGGTTCGCACAGAGCCAAATTTTCCGCTTGCTCTCCAGAGCCGGCAAATCGGATCAGTCCGCCTGACCGAGCGGATCATCAAAAGCGATCCGCCAAGCGCTGCCGACACCGCTCAGCTGCGCGAGATTATCGACGCGGCGCTCAGCTGCGTCGGCTTGGATTTTCGTCCTGACGTGATGCTTGGAATCGCCGGCACCGTCACGACGATCTGTGCAGTCTCTGCGGGCATCAGCGGTGACAATTTGAACGCGACCCACGGTCGACACATGCCGCTCGACGAAGTCCGCCGCGTGTGCGAACTGTTAGGCGCGAAAACCGTCGCCGAGCGCCGCAATCTGACCGGAATCGCTGACGGACGCGCCGACGTGATCTTCGCCGGCGCGATGATCCTCGAACGCGTGATGGAGAATTTTGGCGCCCGCGAGGTGATAGTCAGCGACCAGGGAGTCCGATGGGGTCTGGTCTGGCGCGAGATCGATTCGCTGGCGTGATGATCCGCCTCCAGAGCCATCGCGATAGTTGATGGACGAAGCTCGCGGCTCTTGCCCATAGCGCGGCACGGCTATAGGTAGAGTCGGCGGAGGGCTCGTCGATGACCAAGGCGGAATTGATCGAAACCGTGTCGCGCACGACTCGTCAGCCAAAGAAGGCGGTTGAGACAGTTTTGGAATCGTCTTTCGACCTGATTGCCCGTTCGATTCGCAAGGACAAACGTTTCTGGGTGCCCGGCTTCGGCACCTTCACCGTTCGCCATCGCCGCGCGCGCAAAGGCTTCAACCCGCGCACCAGCGCGCCGATGACGATCAAGGCGGCGCGCACGGTGGGGTTCCGCCCCGCGCCGGAGTTAAGGAAAGGTCTCTGAGTCGAGCGGGATCTTCTCCACAACCTGAGAATGCAGAGTCGCGCGCGCTTCTCGCGCGCGGAATCCTTATTGGCGCCGTCGCCGTAGGTCTGGTCCTGCGCGCGGCTTTCCTCGGCGTGCGCGAGATGTCCCCCGATGAAGGTGCATCGTGGGCTGCCGCGTCCGCCCCGACCATCCGCGATGTGATCGCGCGCCAGGCCGTCTTCAATCCCGGCAAGCTGCCCATTCATGACCTGATGCTGCATGTGTGGATGGCGATATTCGGCCAGAGCCTCGTTGCCCAACGCAGCCTGTCGGCGATCCTGGGCACGATCTCGATCGTCATCGTGTATTTTGTCGCCCGCGAGCTGTTTGCCAAAAGCACGCTCGATCGCGAAGAGGCGGGCGGTCTCGATGAGCGAACACTCGCGTCGCTCGGCGCGCTCTTCTTCGCCGTGAACCTAGTGATGATCAAGTACGCGCGCGAGGCGCGGATGTATCCGGTGATGCTCGCCGCGATCCTGCTGCAAGTCGGATTTTTCTTGCGCGCGCTCCGCGTCGGTGGACTCGCGAACTTCGTGGCGCTCGCGATTTTCACGGCGCTCGGAGTAGGCGCGAATTTCTCGGCGCTGCTCGTACCGGCCACCGAAGGACTCTGGCTCCTCTACATCCTCGGCCGTGAACGGTTCACCCTCGTCGCCGATCGTGGCCGCCGCGGGTGGCAAACTGCGCTCGCGCTCGCGATCGGCGGATTCATCCTCGTCCCGAAACTCGTCTCCGCATTCGGGGCGACTGCAGCCCACACTGCCGGCGGGATTATCCGCTGGATCAAACCGCCAGCGTGGTACGAGCCCTTCGCGCTCTTTAACAAGGCGACCGGCACGTTCGCATTCCCGATTTTCGCGATCCTTGTGGCGTGGGGCGTTTACATCGGATGGCGGCGCGGGATGCGCGAGCCAGTTGCGTTCGCGTTGCTCCTGATGTTCGCGCCACCGATCATGATGGTCGTCGTTTCGTACACGTTGACGCCGATTTTTGTTGAGCGTTACGCGCTCGCCTCGTTCACGCCGTTTTTCATCCTAGCAGCTCTGGGAGCCGTCGAGATTCCGCTCCCGGCGGCGTGGGGTGCGGTTGCGTTAACCATATTGCTCGCGCTCGGCCACGTCTGGAACTACGAGCGAAAGCCTCACGACGCCCAGTATCGCGAGGCGGTTGCGGCGGCGCTCAACAGTCTCCCCCCCGGCGAATCGATGACGGTCGTCCCGATCTATGCAATCGAGGTACTTCATTATTATTTGCCCGACGCTGACGAGGCGCGCGCGATCCGTTACGACCCGGCGAATTCGAAGGCGAACGTGATTATTGTCGCCGATCAGAATCTGCACCGCGACGAAGCGGCCCAGATAAGGCTTGAATATCCTGACGTGATTGCGCGATTGCGCGGCGTCGTCGTGCGAAGAAAATTGCACTCGCCTTGATTTTTCGCGGCAGGCGCTCATTGTAGCCGAGCTTCGCTCGCGATTTGCGGTTCGATTTGTCCGACTTGCCTATCCTCGTCTGTCAGCGTTGATGTCGTTGATTCGGGGGGGTGACGGTGTCGCGCGTTTCACGCGCGCGCCGTAGTGATTTGGCGTGGTCGGCTGAGTTGTGCCCCGCCGACGAGCGCGCGCCCTCGCTGCTGCGCTCGCCGTTGCTGAAACGCGGGCCTTGCTCAATGTCCAGCGCGGAGTGAGCGATTCTGCGCGCGATCGAGCTCGCGCCCGAGATCCAGTTTCGACCACAACTCTTCACCTAGGCGATGCTGGGCGTGACTATCTGGCTGCTCACGCGCGGCAACTATCGCCGGCGCGCGCCACTCTGGATTCTCGTCCCGATGCTCGCGATTTGGGCGAACCTGCGCGGCGGATTCGTGATAGGAATCGCGGCCCTCGGCGTATACACGATGATCATCGCCCTCGAGGATGTTTACGCGCGAAGCCGCTTCAATCGCTCGGCGCGGCTTGCGGCGCGCAGCGCCGCGGCGGCATTCGCGACCCTGCTCACTGTGTTCGGTCCCGCCACATGGGAATCAGCGATGCGCACGGTGTGGCGCCCGCCGATGCTCGCTCAAATCACTGAGTGGCAAGCGCGGATGGCTGGCATGGCGGCAGTCTGGCGTCTCCGCGGACTCGCGGTGCTGTTCGCTGCGGTGCTGGTGATCATGTTCGGCGCCCTGCTCGTCGCCTTCGCGATCGTGCCGCGCGGCAACGACGCACCGCTGGTCGGTGTTGCGGCGTTGATGATCGCGGCGACGTTCTCGGCGCTGAGAAAGATCCCGCGCGGGATCATTGCCGGAGCGGCGCCGCTCGCGCGTCATTGGTCGCTCGCGATGCGCCGGATTCGCGGCGCCAGCGCGAGTACTCTCCCTCCCGATGCGCGCGCGAGCGCTGCAACCCAGGCAATCATCGCGCTGATCGCGATCGCGCTCGCACTCAAGACCGGCGTCGTCTCGCGGAAGCTCGAGCCCGAGCGCAGGTATCCCGCCGGCGCGAGCGCCTTCATGCGCGAGCACGCGCTCAGCGGCAATATCCTCTGTGACTACGAATGGGCCGGCTATGTCATCTATCACACGGCACCGGCGTCGCGAGTCTTTATCGATGGCCGCTATGAGATGATTTATCCGCCTCGCATGGCGCGTGACTTTGTCAATTTCTACGACGCGCCCGCCGATGCTTCACACGTGCTCGACGCCTACCCGCACGACTTAGTGCTGACCTCTTCCGACGCGCCCGCGCACAAAGTGATGAACGCGCGCAACCGCGACTGGAAGTTCGTATATCGCGACGACGCGGCCCTACTTTAGGCGCGCGCGGGCTCTCCCGCCGCGCGCATCCCTGGCATTCCGATCGCCGGTCACGCGCCGCCCTCCACGTACCCTGAGCGGCCAGTTCTTACGCTGGAAATGCGCTGCTGTTGTGCTAGTTAAGGAGTCCGCCCCGCGCGCGAATTTTGTCTCGTCGCGCCCGGCCCACATTACCGCTACTAAGGAGCATGCGAATGAAAGCCGCCGTTTTTCGTGGCCCCGGCCAGCCGCTCAGTATCGAGGACGTCGAGGTCGATCACCCTCTAGATCACGAGGTTCGGATCAAGACCGTCGCGTCGGGCGTATGCCATAGCGATCTGCACTTCGTCGATGGCCTCTATCCGTACCCCGCGCCCGCGGTGCTCGGGCACGAGGCTGCCGGTATCGTCGAAGAAGTCGGCAAGCAGGTCACTTACGTCAAGCCCGGCGACCACGTTATCTCGTGCCTCTCGGTGTTCTGCGGCTTTTGCGACCAGTGCATGTCGGGCCATCCGAACCGCTGCTCCAACAAGCAGGCAACGCAGCGCAAGCCCAACGAGAAGCCACGCATCTCGCAGAAGGGCAATCCCGTTTTCCAGTTCCTCGATATCTCGTCTTATTGCGAGCGGATGCTGCTGCATGAGAACGCGGTAGTGAAGATTCGCGAGGACATCCCGCTCGATCGCGCCGCGCTCATCGGATGCGGCGTCACGACCGGAGTTGGCGCGGTGCTTAACACGGCGAAAATCGAGCCGGGCTCAACGGTGGCGGTCTTCGGATGCGGCGGCGTGGGGATCGCGGCGATCCAGGGCGCGCGAATCGCGGGCGCGCGCAAGATCATCGCCGTCGATATGTTCGAGAACAAGCTCGCGATGGCCAAGCGCTTCGGCGCGACCGACACCGTTGATGCATCGAGCACCGATCCGGTCGAGGGCATCAAGGCTCTCACCGGCGCGGGCGTCGATTACGCCTTCGAGGCGATCGGCCTCAAGAAGGCAGCCGAGCAGGCGTTCAACGCCGTGAAGCCAGGAGGCACGGCGACAGTGATCGGTATGATTCCGGTCGGGCAGAAGGTCGAGCTCGACGGTTTCATGTTCCTCAGTGAGCGCAAGCTGCAAGGCAGCAACATGGGGTCGAACCGCTTCCGTATCGACATGCCGCGCTACATCGATTTCTACCTACAGGGGCGGCTCAAGCTCGACGAGATGATCAGCAAGCGCGGTAAGCTCGAGGACGTCAACGAAGCGTTCCGCGCGATGAAGGCCGGAGAAGTCGCGCGCACCGTACTCACGTTCGACAACTGAGCGGCAGAAGCCAAGGAGCATCAAATGAAAGCAGCAATCTACAAAGGTCCCAATCAGCCGCTTACAATCGAGCAGGTCGATATCGACGATCCGAAAGAGCGCGAGGTGCTGGTGCGCACGGTCGCGAGCGGCGTGTGCCACAGCGATCTGCACTTCGTCGATGGCCTCTACGTGTGGCCGACGCCCGCGATTCTCGGCCACGAAGCCGCCGGTGTCGTCGAAAAGGTCGGTTCCCAGGTGTCCTACCTCAAACCAGGCGACCATGTGATCGCGTGCCTCTCGGTCTTCTGCGGCTATTGCGAGGAGTGCATGTCGGGGCATCCCAACCTGTGCTCGAACCGCGCCGCTACGCAGCGCACGGCGAGCGACAAGCCGCGCCTCTCGCAGAAGGGCACGATGATCAACCAGTTCGCCGATCTTTCCGGCTACGCCGAGAAGATGCTGGTGCATGAAAACGCTTTGGTAAAAATCGATGACAACGTGCCGCTCGATCGCGCAGCGCTCATCGGATGCGGCGTGATGACGGGAGTCGGTGCGGCACTCAACACGGCGAAGATCGCGCCGGGCTCGTCGGTTGCGGTGTTCGGCGCGGGCGGCGTCGGCCTCGCCGTGATCCAGGGCGCGCGAGTTGCGGGTGCGCGCATGATTATCGCGGTGGACAAGTTTCCGAGCAAACTAGAGCTCGCGAAGAAGCTCGGCGCGACGCACGCGGTCAACGCGTCGGATAAAAATCCCGTCGATGAAATCCGCAATCTGACCGGCGGTGGCGCGGATTATTCGTTCGAGGCGATCGGCCTCAAGGTGGCGGCTGAGCAGGCCTATGAATGCATCGCACCCGGCGGCATCGCCACGATCGTCGGGATGGTGCCGCTCGGGCAGAAGGTCGAAGTGGACGGCTTCTCGCTGCTGTTCGAAAAGCGCATCCAGGGATGCTTCATGGGCTCGAACCGCTTCCGCATCGACATGCCCCGCATAATCGATCTGTATCGCCAGGGTCGTATCAACCTCGACGACATGGTGAGCAGGCGGGGCAAGCTCGAGGATGTGAACGAGGCGTTCCGCGCGATGAAAGCAGGCGAAGTGGCGCGCACGGTTCTGATGTTCGAGTAGCGAAACCAACGCGATCGCAAGTTAACCGAGCGGCCGGCATCGGCGGCCGCTTTCATCTTCGCGCCGCGCGCCGCGGGCGCCGCCGACCGGCCAACGAACCCTCGACGAGATCGCGTAGAAGGTCGAGGATGCGCTGGGTCGAGAGTCCGAGCGCCGCCGCCTCGCCTTCGGCAATCGCGTCGCAAGTGCGCTCCACGGTGAAAAGTTGCACCGCGTCGCGTTCGACCTGGTCCGGCGCGCCGCGTTGGCCGCGAAGGCGCGCCATCATGCGAAGCTGTCGGCGCCGCTGCGCGCGATAAAACGCCCGCGCCCTTGCGTCGCTGAGCACGAGGGCGCGAAGGCTCGCGCGCAGTCCGCGCCACCGGCGATGATGCATCAGGGTGAGGTCCACGATCCTTGCCGCAGCCTCACGCGAGCCGCGCGCATCGTCGAGGACACGCTCGACCTCGATCCATTCGGCACTGACCCAGCGCTCGTAGGCGGCGAGGAAAATCGCCCGCTTGTCAGGAAAATGCTTGTAGAAAGTCGCGGGCGCGTAGCCCGCGGCGCGTGCGAGCCGATTCGAATCGGTACCGTCGTAGCCGACCCGGTTGAATACGATGGCCGCGGCGTCGATCAAGCGCTCACGCGTGGCGAAAGGAGCGCCGCGCCTTGGCCGCTCGCGACGCATTGACGGAATTGCTTTCAGACCCAACCCGCTAATCTTCATCGGCGGGCGATTCTAGCACTTTGCTTCACTGCCACGCCTAGTGATATTTCTATCACTATGATCAACAAACGAATCGAGCTCGGTGCCACAGCGCCCTTCCGCCAGGTTGAGGTGGACGGCGTCAAGCTCACCTACAACGACGATGGCTTTGGGCCGGCGATCGTCTGTCTGCACGCTATCGCTCACGGCGCGGGCGACTTCGCGGAGTTGCGCGAGCACTTGAAGAACCGCAACCGGGTTCTCGCCCTCGATTGGCCCGGCCACGGCCGCTCGGAGAGCGACCATGAGCCTGCCAGCGCACGGAGATACGCGCGAGTACTCGCGAGCTTCATGGACGCGGTCAACATCGAACGTGCCGTGCTGATCGGCAATTCAATCGGTGGCGCGGCGGCGCTCCTCCATGCTCATGCATATCCTGAGCGCGTGCGAGGATTGGTGGTGGAAGATCCGGGCGGACTGGTTTCCAATAGTGATTTCGCGACGCGGCTCGCGCTTCGCTTGATGATTTCCTTCTTCAGGGCGGGCGCGCGGGGCACTTGGTGGTTTCCTTCCGCATACCGCGCCTACTACAAACGCGTACTGAGCAATCCGCGGGCGGCCGCGCAGCGGGTCAAAATCGCCTCCGCCGCAGCGGAGATGGCGCCGATTCTCACCGAAGCCTGGACGAGTTTCGCGGCGCCCGAGGCCGACACGAGGGCGCTGGTGCCCGAAATCAGTTGCCCCGTGCTTGTTGCGTGGGCGAACAACGACCTGATCGTTCAATGGAAGCGCAATGAACCTGTGGTGAGGAGGTTTCCCGACGTACGCGTCGAGATCTTCGACGCAGGGCATGCAGCCCACCTGGAATCACCGCAAGAGTTCGCAGCGACGGTAGACCGGTTTCTTGCCGAGATCGGATGGACCAGCGGCGAAATCACCGCGAACGCCGCGGCGGGTTAAATCAGGTGCAGTTCTTTCATCACGAGATCAAGCTTCTCGGCGGCGGATGCCGACATCGGGACGAGCGGCATTCTTAGCTCGTTGGCGCATTTGCCCATGAACGCTACAGCCTGCTTGACCGGAATGGGGTTGGTCTCGACGAACAGCGCGCGCATCAGCGGCAGCATGTTGTAGTGCACCTCGCGCGCGTACTCGAAGTTGCCGGCAGCAGCGGCGTGAGCGAGATTGTGAATATCGCGGGGCATCACATTGCCAATGGTCGTGATCACGCCCTTGCCGCCGAGCGCCATTAGCGGCAGCGTCAGCGCGTCATCACCGGACAGAATCGCCAGACGATCTCCGCAGAGGTGGATGATGTCGGAAATCTGGTCCATCGATCCCGACGCTTCCTTCACGCCGACGATGTTCTCGATCTCCGCCAGGCGCGCAAAGGTCTCTGGCAGGACGTTTGATGCGGTTCGTCCTGGAATGTTGTAAACCACGAGCGGCAGATCGACCGCCTGCGCGATCGTCCTGAAGTGGCGGAAAATGCCTTCCTGCGTGGGCTTGTTGTAATAGGGCGAGACCAAAAGTGCTCCGTCCGCGCCGAGTTCTTGTGCCGCGCGCGTGAGCCGAATTGCCTCGGCTGTGGCATTTGAACCGGTGCCCGCAATCACGGGCACGCGCTTGTTGACCTGCTCGATCGTGATCTTGATGACTATCTCGTGCTCGGCATGGGTGAGGGTCGCGGATTCCCCGGTCGAGCCACACGCCACCAGGCCGTCGATTCCTTCGGCGATCTGCCACTCGATGAAATCGCGCAGCGCCCGCTCGTCCACCGCGCCATCGCGAAATGGCGTGATGCTGGCAGTCAATGCACCGCTGAACATTTTCTCAAGGCCTCCGCCTTAACTGACCGGAATGATCTCTCCGTCGCCGACTTCAATTTCGCCGCGAAACACCTCGATCGCGTTGCCGGTCATGAAGACGTGATTGGCGTCCGCGCCGGTCTCGCGCCATTCGATCTCGAGTTTGCCGCCGCGCAGCTCCAACGTCGCCTTGCGCTCCGCACGATCGTTGAGCACGGCCGCGACCAGAGCCGCGCAGGCGCCCGTGCCGCAGGCCCAGGTCTCACCCGAGCCGCGTTCCCACACGCGCATTCTCAGGTGGCGCCGCGATTCAGGCAGGATAAACTCGGTGTTAACGCGCTTGGGGAAGAACTTATGATTCTCGAACTTGCGGCCGAGCGCCGCAAAGTCGAGATCGGCGAGCTGGAACACTGCAGGGTTCGGCACGAACACGACGCAGTGCGGATTGCCCATCGAGACTGCGGTGATACGCTCGGTGCGGCCGTCAACTTCCAGCTGATAATCAACGATACGGCCGTCAGCGCCAACCGGGATTTGCCGCCCGTCGAGAATCGGCTCGCCCATGTCGACCGTCGCGCTCGCGACCTTGCCACCGTCAAGCCGGAGTTCGACACTCCGCAGTCCGGCGTCGGTTTCGATCACCATCGGATTCGCGCGCACGAGCCCGCGCTCCCAGGCGAGCCGCGCGAGGCATCGGATACCGTTGCCACACATGTCGCCGCGGCTGCCGTCGGCGTTGTACATCTCCATCCGAAGGTCCGCGTTGTTCGACGGCGTCAGCATGATTAGACCATCGGCGCCGATACCGAAATGGCGATCCGAAATGCGCGTCGAGAGTCGCGCAGGATCCGCGGGCCGCGCACCCATCGCAACGACGTAAATGTAGTCGTTGCCGCAGCCCTGCATCTTGGTGAAGTCGAGCGTCGCCATCACGAGGGGCCTTTGAGCTCGACGATATGCTCGCCGCGGATAATGTCGTCGAAGGTATCGCGCTCGCGGATCAGATAAGCGTCGGTGCCGTCAACCAGGATCTCCGGCACGCGTGGACGGCTGTTGTAGTTCGAGGCCATCACCATGCCGTACGCGCCCGCGCTCATCACTGCCAGCAGCTCGCCCTCGCGCGGCTCGTTGAGCTCGCGCTCGCGCGCGAAGAAGTCGCCGCTCTCGCAGACGGGGCCGACCACGTCGGCGGTCACCAACTTGCCGAGCTTTCGCCGATCGACGGGCTGGATGTGATGATACGCCTCGTACAGCACGGGACGGATCAGATCATTCATCGCGCCGTCTATCACGATGAAGCGCTTGACGTCGGTTTCCTTGACATAGAGAACGCGCGTCACCAGCACTCCGGCGTTACCCGCCATCACCCGTCCCGGCTCTGTGATGAACTTGAGCGAAAGCCCTCGAAGCGGCTTCAGGAGCGCCGCCGCGTATTCGGCGGGCGGCGGAGGAGTTTCCTCGTATGGGATGCCAAGCCCGCCGCCGAGGTCCAGGTACTTGAGCGCGATTCCGCCGGCGCGGAGGCGCTTCACGATCGCGGCAACCTTCTCGCCCGCTTCTGCAAAGGGCGCAACCTCGGTGATTTGCGAGCCGATATGAGTGCTGAGACCGACCAGGTCGAGGTTCGGCAGGCTCTTCGCTTCGGCGTAGTACACATCGACTTGCGAAAGTGGCACGCCGAACTTGCTGTCACGATGACCGGTGGAGATGTGCGGATGCGTCCCTGGGTCGAGATCGGGATTGACGCGGAGGCTAACCGGCGCGCTGCGCTTCATCCTGCCGGCGACCGCGGAGATGTGATGCAACTCCGGGCGCGACTCGACGTTGATCATCAGGATGCCGGCTTCCAGAGCCGCCGCGATCTCCTCATCGGTCTTACCCACGCCGGAGAAAACGATCTTGCGCGGATCGGCGCCGATACGGAGGCAGCGCATCAGCTCTCCCACCGAAACAATATCGAAGCCCGCGCCCATCGAGGCGAAAAGCTTCAGGATGCTGAGGTTTGAGAGCGCCTTCATCGCGTAGCAGATCAGGTGATCTGTTCCGCTGAGGGCTTCGTCGAAGACGCGAAAATGACGGCGCAGCGTGCGGGCGCTGTAAACGTAGAAGGGTGTGCCGAAGCGCCCGGCCAGATCGGCGAGCGCGACATCCTCGGCATAGAGTTGCTCGTTCTTGTACTCGAAGTAATTCACGGCGGCGTTTCGCGATACGAAATTGGTGATCGTGGTTTTTATCACAGCGCGACCAGGCGAATAAAACGCCGCGGGTCCGATAGTCGGCGCACCGTCGCGCCGCTTACATTGCAATTTGCTATGGAATCGGCGAGGGCGTCGGCAGCTGATACGTGTACGGATTCAACGGCGGCGGAGGCAGCCGGCGAATCACCGTCGCGGTGTTCGAGGGTTTACTGACATATCCGTCGGTCGTATTTGAAATCACCTCGTAGTGGTAGGTCTTGCCGACATCGGTATCACTATCGAGGTATTCGTATAGTTTTTGTTGGCTGATGCGGCCCTGATCTGTGACGGGAATCCCTGCGATCTTGGCGTATGGACCGTCGGACTCGGAGCGGATCAGTGTGAACCCACCGAGATCGCGCATCTGCATGCCGCCGACATAGTGATCAGGCCGATGCCATTCGAGACGGATGCCGTTCTTGAGCGAGGTCGCCTGCAGATCGACGATCTGCTCGGGACGCGCCATTTCAGGCGGGATGGGCGGCGATTTGACGCCGCATCCAAGCCACAGCATGGCGAGCGCAGCCCCTGCCAGGGCGGTCGCGACCATTTTTCCGCCCCGCTTCATCCGCGGCCGATCTCTCTGAGGCGCCGGCGCACTGTCGCGGGTGCCGGACCGCCCTCAACCGTGCGCCGCGCGAGTGATTTCTCCGCGGTCAAGATTTCAATCGCGTCAGCACCGAATGATTTCGAATGGCGCCGCAGATCCTCCGTCGTCAATTGCTCGAGCGATTTGCCAGCGTCGATCGCCTCGCGCACCAACGCACCGACGATCTCGTGAGCCTCGCGAAACGGCATGCCGCGCGCGACCAGGTATTCGGCAAGGTCGGTCGCGAGCGCGTAGCCGCCGGCAGCACCCTTCATGCGCTTCTCATCGAAATTCAGCATTCGCCAGAACTTCGCCAGCAGGTCGAGCGCGGGCTTGATCGTGTCGAGCGCATCAAAAACCCGCTCTTTATCCTCCTGAAGATCGGAGTTGTAAGCGAGCGGCAGCCCCTTGAGTGTGGTCAGCATCGCAACGAGGTCGCCAATCACGCGCCCCGTCTTTCCGCGAATCAGTTCGAGCAGGTCGGGATTCTTCTTCTGCGGCATCATCGAGCTGCCGGTCGAAAATTCATCCGGCAGCGCGGCGAATGCGAACTCCGACGTGGTCCACAGGATGATCTCCTCGCTCATGCGCGACAGATGCACCGCGAGGATTGCGGCAGCCGAGAGAAAATCGAGAACGAAATCGCGATCCGAAACCGAGTCCATGCTATTGGCAGTGACCGCGCGAAGCCCAAGTTCGCGCGCGACGAACTTGCGATCGATCGCGAGCGTCGTGGCCGCCAAGGCTCCCGCGCCGAGCGGCATCACAGCGGTGCGCGCCAAGGCCTGGGCGAAACGCTCGCGGTCGCGCCCCAGCATCTCGACATAGGCGAGGACATGATGCGCCAGTGATACAGGCTGCGCGCGCTGCAGATGGGTATAGCCGGGCATCACGGTTTCGACGCGGCGGCGCGCGATACTCACCAGCGAGCGGCGCAGCGCGCTGAGGAGTTCGATAACGGCGCCAATTTCGTCGCGCAGGTAAAGACGTAGATCGAGTGCGACCTGATCGTTGCGCGAGCGCGCCGTGTGCAGCTTACGCCCCGCGTCGCCGATAAGAGCGATCAGGCGCCGTTCGATCGCGAGGTGGATGTCTTCGTCGGCGATGTCGAACTCGAAGCGGCCAGCCCCGATATCGTCACCGATGCGCGCAAGCCCGCGCGCGATCGCGTCCGCCTCGCGCCGCGTGAGCAGACCGATCTTCGCCAGCATCTTCGCGTGCGCGGTCGAGCCCTGGATATCGTGGCGATAGAGGCGGCGATCGAACGGCAGCGACGCGGTGAACGCTTCGACCTCGGGCAGGCGGCCCTTGGCGAAGCGACCGCGGATGATGCTGCGCGCGGCGCGCGCCTTCGTCTTCACGAATTTTCGGGGCATCGGAGAGCGACTTCTCGCATCGTCAGGGGTAGGCGTTCACGCGCGACGAGTTCACGCCGAGACTGGCGAGTGACACTCGCACCCCCGCGCCGCGCAACTGATCGAGCCGTCCGGATGCTTGATGTGCACGTCGAGCTTGTGATGACAGCGCTCGCATTCACTCGTGCGTGGACGCGGCACGATCTTCGGTTGTGGGCGCGGCGGTTTGAACGGGATTACCTTGCCCAAGATTCTTTCCTGCCGGCGACAGAGGCTAGCGCTTCGAGCTCGCGCGCGCGAGGGCGCGAAGCCGCACGCCCGCCAGGCGGATAAAGCCCTCAGCGTCGGATTGCTGATAGCCGCCCGCCTCCTCAAAGCTCGCGATCTTCGGATCGTAGAGCGAGTTGGGCGACTTGCGGCCGGCGATCGTCGCGCTGCCCTTAAACAGCTTGAGGCGGGCGACGCCGTTGACGTTTTTCTGCGCGTCGTCCATCAGCGCCTGCAATGCCTCGCGCTCGGGCGCGAACCAATAGCCATAGTACACCATCTCGGCGTAGCGCGGGATCATCGAGTCGCGCATGTGCATCACTTCGCGATCGAGCGTGAGCTGTTCGACGGCGCGATGGCCATGCATGAGGATCGACGTGCCCGGGCTCTCGTACACGCCGCGCGATTTGATACCGACATAGCGATTCTCGACCAAATCGACGCGCCCGATTCCGTGGCGGCCCGCGATCTCGTTCGCGCGCTCGATCATCTTCGCTGGGGAGAGGCGCGCGCCGTTGATCGCGATCGGATTGCCGTGCTCGTACTCGATTTCGACATACTCTGGCGTGTTCGGCGCGTCCTCCGGCGACACGGTGAGGCGGAACATGTCGTTGTAGGGCTCGCGCCACGGATCCTCCAGAACTCCTCCTTCGTAACTCACGTGTACAAGGTTCCGATCCATCGAGTAGGGCTTTTCGGCGGTGACGGAAATTGGGATCCTCTTGTCGTTGGCGTATGCGATCATGTCGGCACGGCCCT
Organism: Candidatus Binataceae bacterium; assembly: GCA_030037595.1. Taxonomy (GTDB): domain Bacteria; phylum Desulfobacterota; class Binatia; order Binatales; family Binataceae; genus JASHPB01. Next base: position 2,278 of record JASHQJ010000071.1, on the reverse strand, counting down.
GGAAGGGCCAATCGGCGCGGCGCCACGGCGCGATAATCTTCAGGTCGGGCGCTAGCCGCGCCATCGTCAGCTCGTAGCGCACCTGGTCGTTTCCTTTCCCGGTTGCACCATGGCCAACGGCGTCGGCGCCTTCGTCGCGCGCGATTTCGGCCTGCTTCTTCGCGATCACGGGCCGCGCGATCGAAGTGCCTAGAAGATAATAGCCCTCGTAAATCGCGTTCGCGCGCAGCATTGGGAAGACGAAGTCGCGGGCGAATTCCTCGCGAAGATCGGCGAGGATGAACTTGCTCGCCCCCGTCTTGAGCGCCTTCTCCTCGAGGCCCTCAGTCTCCTCGGCCTGCCCGACGTCGGCGCAATACGCGATCACTTCGCAGCCGAATTGGTCCTTGATCCAACGCAGGATGACCGAGGTGTCGAGGCCGCCCGAGTAGGCCAGCACCAGCTTGTTGATTTTTTCCGTTGGCATCGATTCTCCGATCGATCGTCACTCCGCCGCGGAGGCGATTTGTAAAACTTCGGGGCGCAGCAGCCAGACCATCACCGCCTTCTGGGCGTGCAGCCGGTTCTCCGCCTCCTCGAGCACGGCCGAACGCGGTCCGTCGATCACGTCGTCAGTAATTTCCTCGCCGCGATGCGCCGGCAGGCAGTGCATCACGATTGCGCCGGTCGCGGCGTGCTTCATCAGCGCTGCGTTGACCTGGAAGCCCTTGAAGTCCTTGCGGCGCTGCGCAGCTTCCTTCTCACGGCCCATCGAGGTCCAGGTGTCGGTGTAAACCGCGTCAGCGTCCTTTACGGCGGTGATGGGATCGTTGCTCAAGATCCCGCACTCGGCGCGCCGGAACATCTGCATGAATGACTTGTCGGGTTCGTAGCCCTTGGGGCACGCGAGGCGAAGCTCAAAGCCCGCGAGCACAGCGGCCTCGATCCACGAGTGCGCCATGTTGAAGCCGTCGCCGACGAAAGCGAGCCGGAGCTTCCGCAGATCGCGTCCAAACCGCTCCTGGAGCGTGAGCAAATCGGCCAGCACCTGGCAGGGATGGAGCAGATCGGTGAGCGCGTTGATGACTGGGACACTCGCCTCGCGCGCAAGCTCGACGCAGGTCTCGTGGGTGAAGGTACGGATCATGATCAGATCGACGACGCGCGACATGTTGCGCGCTACATCTTTCACCGACTCGCGCTCGCCGATACCGATATCGTTAGGTGCGAGGTAGATCGCATGGCCGCCGAGCTGAGCCATCCCAGTCTCGAACGTGATGCGCGTGCGCAGCGACGGTTTCTGAAAGACCATCGCGAGCGTCTTGCCGCGGAGATGCGGATGCTCGAGTCCGGCCTTCAGTTCGGCCTTCATGCGCGCAGCGAGCGCGAGCAGCCCGTCGAGCTCGGCCTTGGTGATCGACGACATGTCGAGAAAGTCGCGCTTCGAAGGCGCCACCGCACGCGGTTGATGCTTGATCGACGCGGCCATCGTCCTAGTTCACGGCGGGAGTCGTCGCGAGAGCGCGCTCGACGATCTCGAGCGCGGCGTCGGCTTCCTCGCGCGTGAGCGTGAGCGGAGGCAGCAGGCGCAGCACGTTGCCCGCCGTGCTGTTTACGATGAGCTTATCCTTGAGGCAGGCCTCGACGATCGGGCGCGCATCGTGACGCAGCACGACGCCGACCATCATGCCGAGGCCGCGCACCTCTTGGATTCGATCGCACGACTTCGCAAATTTGGTGAGCCGCTCGAGGATGTATGCGCCGACCGTAGTCGCGTTTTCGAGCACGCCGTCCTGCTCAATCGCGTCGAGCACGGCGTTGGCAGCGGCCGTCGCGACAGGGTTGCCGCCGAATGTCGTGCCGTGACTCCCGGGCGTGAAGCTCGCAGCGATTTCCTCGCGCGCGATCATCGCGCCGATCGGCAATCCGCCGCCGAGACCCTTTGCGAGCGTCACGATGTCGGGCTTGATGCCTGTGTGCTCGTAGGCGAAGAAGGTTCCTGTGCGGCCGATGCCGGTCTGAATCTCGTCCAGTATCAGCAGCATCTGGTTGCGATCGCAAAAATCGCGGAGGCGCTTTAGGTAATCGGGCGCGGGAACGACGACGCCGCCCTCGCCCTGGATCGGCTCGACCATGACGGCAACGCTGCGTTCGTTGCGCCCGCGCTCGAGCGCGGGGATATCGCTGAATGGCACCAGGGGAAAGCCCGGCATCAGCGGCTGAAATCCCTGGTGATACTTCTCCTGGCCGGTCGCGCTCAGCGTCGCCATCGTGCGGCCATGAAACGAGCCGAGCGTGG